>SBBD01000110.1 GCA_005239845.1 archaeon
AACATGAGCAGTTCCGGCAGGCCTTCGCCGCTCTTGCTGCTCGTGGGCACGATGACCAGCTGTTTCGTGAAGTCGCTCACCCTGTCAAAGCGTTCGCTCGAAAAGCCGAATTCCGATAACGAGCCCACGATCTCGTACACTTTCTCATCCAGTAGCTGCTGGACATCCGTTCTCTGCGATGAAATGATTTCCGCCAGTCCCCTGTCCCTGTAAGGCTTCCATCCCATCAACACGTCTGCTTTCGTTGCCGCCACCACAAACGGCGTCTTGTATTCCCTCAAGATCTCCAGGGCTTCCTTGGTCTGGTTCTGGACTCCTTGGTTGATGTCAATCACGAGAATGGCGATGTCCGCAATGCTTCCCCCTCTTTTCCTCAGGTTCACGAACGCCTCATGTCCTGGCGTGTCGATGAACAGAAGGCCCGGAACCGTGAGGTTGATTTTCGTTTTCTCCAGCAAGGAGCCGCATGCGCGTTCAATCGCATCCCTTGGCACTTCGGAGGCGCCGATGTGCTGCGTGATGGCTCCCGCTTCCCTCGCTTGCACGTTCGTCTTCCGAATCGCGTCAAGCAAACTGGTTTTTCCGTGGTCGACGTGCCCCAAGACGCACACGATGGGTTGCCTTAGCATGAATGTTCCCCCAACACGTATACTAGGGAAAGCCGATTTATAATAGGGGGGTGGCCGTCGCTGGGGTGCGTTGCCGCCTGACCTTTTCCAGAAAGTATTCGTGCAGCCGCGTGTCTTCCGTTAGTTCCGGGTGGAAGCAAGCGGCCAACAAGTTCCCCTCTTGCGCTGCCACGATCCTGTTTTCAAAAGTAGCGATAGCCCTGCAATTTCCACTTACTTTCTCAATCACTGGCGCGCGGATGAACGGCACGTTCATCTTGAGTTTTTTTTTCTTATTGCCTTCCAACTGGATTTCCACTTCCGCCTCGAAGCTTTCCCGTTGCCTGCCGAACGCGTTCCGGTCCACCTGCATGTCCACGAGCTCCAACAGTTTCTGTCCCGTTTGTTTCTGTTGTTTTCCAGCGCTTTTCGCCAACAAAATCGCGCCTGCGCACGTCCCAAACACGGGCATTCCTTTTCCTCCCCTTGCTTTTTTCCTTACTTCCTCCAGCAAACCCGTCTCTTCCATCAGTTTCCCAATCGTCGTGCTCTCCCCTCCCGGAATCACGAGCGCCTGCACGCCCTTGAAGCTCTGCAAGTCCTTGACCCAAACCGGAGTGGCGCTCAGCCTTCTCAGCATTTCCATGTGCTCTTCCACGTCGCCTTGAAGGCCGAGCACGCCAATTCGAAGCACTCAAACCCCCCGTTCCTGCATTCTTTCTTCCATCGCCAGCGTGGAGGTTCCAATTCCTTTCATTGGTTCTCCCAGCCCCCGCGACACGTCGGCAAGCACCTTGGGTTCGTCAAAGTGCCGCGTGGCCTCCACGATGGCTTTCGCAAACTTTTCGGGGTTGGCACTCTTGAAGATGCCGCTCCCAACGAAAACGCCGTCCGCCCCCAGCTGCATCATCAATGCGGCATCTGCTGGCGTCGCGATTCCTCCAGCGGCAAAATTCACGACGGGAAGCCTTCCCAATTCCGCCGTCTTCTTCACCAAACCAACCGGCACGCGAAATTCGGAGGCTTTCAACTCCAAAAACTTGCTATTCCCCTTATTCTTGGCCAATTCCTTCATTTCCCAATTCACTTTCCTCATGTGCCTCACGGCCTCCACAACATTTCCGGTTCCGGGCTCGCCTTTCGTGCGGATCATGGCAGCCCCTTCCTCTATCCTACGCAGGGCTTCCCCCAAATTCCTTGCCCCGCAAACAAACGGAACCGTGAATTTTTTCTTGTCAATATGATGCTCTTCATCGGCAGGTGTAAGCACTTCGCTCTCGTCCACCATGTCCACTCCGAGCTCCTGCAGCACCTGCGCTTCCGCAAAGTGCCCTATCCTGCACTTGGCCATGACGGGAATGGTTACTGCCTTCATTATCCTTTCAATCACTAGAGGGTCGGCCATCCTGGCCACTCCGCCTGCTTTTCTTATGTCCGCAGGAACCGCATGGAGCGCCATGACGGCCACGGCTCCTGCTTTCTCCGCAATCTTGGCCTGCTTCTCGTTCACGACGTCCATGATGACGCCGTGCTTCTGCATCCTAGCAAAGCCTTCTTTTAAAAGCGTGGTTCCAACCCGGTTCAGATGCGCCACCCCCTCGCATTAAAGCCTTAGAAGTTTTCTGCGTACGTGTTTTTGTTGGTTTCGATGGCAGAAAAGTGACGTCACAACTTTCGAACGACTCCTTTCTCGGAGTCTACGAGGAGGACATCTCCGTCGTTTACGCCTTTCGTGATGGTGCGCGTGCCCACCACGCAGGGTTTCTGGAACTCACGGGCAGCAATAGCGGCGTGGCTCATCATGCCTCCCTCGTCCGTCACGATGGCGCTCGCTTTTTTAATGACGGGAATGAAATCCGGCACGGTCATGGGGCTCACGAGAATCTCTCCTGCCTTGAACTCCTTGAGTTGTTCGATGGCAAAGACCAACCGGACTTTTCCCTCCACGATTCCCCCGTTGAACGCGGGCGTGCCTTTCCACGCATTTCCAATTGCTTTCTCTTCCTCGTAATAATAGCCATTTTCCCTGAATATTCTTTCAACGTCTACGGACGCCGTTACTTTTCCTCTGCAGAACACGTACCCTTTCGACCTTTCCTCAACCGTTCTCCAATCCAATTCCTTGCCTGCAGCCAGCTTTTCCAGGTCTTCGTCCGACAAAAACGTGGCCAGTTTTTCCTGCCTTTTCATTTGTTGGAGCTTTCGGGCGGCTAGGGCGCGTACCATGGTGTCAATCGCCTCGAAAACGCCTTCCGCGTAGAGCCGGTCCTCTCCCGCTTTCTGAATGATTTTTTCCGCCTCGTATCCTAACGTGTTTCTCAGGTCTTGCTCCCAAATGCCTGGAAGCACGAGGCTCAAGCGCAGCACGGGAAACAACGCGTAATAGCGCGCTTTCAGCACGTGCAATGCGGCTTCATCCAAATCAACTATTTTTTCTTTTTCCTCGAGTTTTTTCCTCATTTCCCGCAAAATCCGTTTGGTTGCATCGATTCCTTGGACGTATTTTCGGCTTTCCCGCGGATACCATTCTGGATCTTGTTGGAAGGTGCGCATCACGGCGTCGCGGACTTCCCGCATCGCCTTCGCTGGGGCGTAATACGTCAACGTCAAGCCGTTGCTGGAAGCGGGCCAGTCCGCGTAGCCCTTGCCGAACGCTTCCTCGAACTTGCCCTTGAGCCCGTCTTGTAGCCACTGCGCCGTAAACAGCGCCATGTCCCGCGTCCACATCTTCTGCAGTGTATCCGCGTCCACGACGTTGCCCCTCGAAACAATTAATCCCTCCGTCATCTTTTCTGGCTTTCCTGTTCTTAAAAACGCAGTTGTTCGGAGGTTGTGCCCATGTTTTTCAAGCTGTTCTCTTGGGCTTTTTCGGCCTTCGTCTTAGTACACGAGTTTTTCGAGCGCGTTCTGCTTCAAGCCGTTCTTGAGTTCCCTCGCGATTCTTCTCCCGGTGCTCATGGGCTCGCCGAAAAGATAGGGCGAGAGGAACGAGCCTTCCGGGAACAAATTCGTTCCTGCCACGATTCTCGCGGAAATCTCGAAAGCGAAAATCCTCAAGTCAGGAGTAACCACGCTTTCGACACAATAAGGCCCCGTCATTCCTCCAAACAATTTTTGGGAAGCCTCCTCTACCCGTTTTCCGATGCGGTACACCTCGGGCAATAGGGATTCTCTTATGGTTTGGGGGGCGTTGCCCGTGACGACGTACGTGGGGTTGAGGTTCAGTTCCTGCAGCGTGCCTGCCGCCAAGATCCTGTAAATCTCTTCCACGTTGCTCTCGAGGCGCTTGTCCATGCTCAAGAGTTCCACGCGTCCCCGTTTCCCCTCCGCGTCTTTTTCAAGCGGCGAGTAAAAATAGTGGTAGTAGTACCGAACGCCGTTGATGAACTCCTGGATGGTGGCGTGTTCCGCGTCCTCCTGCGAAACGATTTTCTGTTTGATTTTTTCCTCCATTTTCTTGCGGTAGTCGCGCTCGTCTGTCGTCAGGAAGAACCCTTTGCCTCCTTTCGCCCCGGAAAACTTGACGATGCAGATGGTGTCGATGTCTTGCGGTTTTTTGAACTCTTTGGGGACGTTGCATCCCGCCTTTTGCATCCATTCCCTCACTTTTTTCCTCGAGCCTTCCCATTGTAGGCTCCTCCGGTTGCCGAACATGGGGACTTGGAACTCGTCTTCAAGGTTTGCCGCTCCCACGTACTCGACAAAAGAGCCGTGAGGAACCACCACCGCGTTTTCCTCCATTAGCTCCTGCTGCACCTTCCCGCTCAACACGTCCGAGTATTTTTTTACTTCAATAAAAACGTCGGGCCTCGCTCGCGGGTAGCTCTCGTAAAATTCCCTGCGATCCGGAGTGCAGATGCCGATGGTGCGGAACCCTTCCAGCTTCGCCCCGTGAAAGATTTGCAAAGCAGAATGGGAGCAAAGCGTAGCGATAGCTATTTTTTCCATGTCGTAGGTGCGCAGGTTTTCCAGAATGGTTTTTTGGGGAATCATGTAAGGACCTCGTGCAAGCGGTTCTGCTTCACGGCCGCCTTGACTTCCTGCGCAATTCTTCTTCCGATGGAAACGGGCTGACCGTGCAGGTAATACGCATACGGCGTCGCGGAAATGCCGGGCGAGCCCGGCATCCTAAAGCTCACGTCGAAAACCACGAAGTCTTCCTTTCCCTCCTCGCTCACGATGGCTCCCTGCAATGCAAAGGGTCCGATGATGCCGGGCGCCGCCTCTTTCTTGGAGGCTTCCACGA
>SBBD01000122.1 GCA_005239845.1 archaeon
CGTTGGAGGAATTCCGCAAGTTCCGGCAGCAGATGCAGGACCCGCTGGTAGTTGGCACGATGCTGCACAAGCTTTCCGAGGAAAGGGCTTCCTCGAACCTCGTCATCAAGGAAATCAACGCCAAGCTGGACCGCTTGCTTTCGCTGGAGGAGCGTCTTATCAAGCTTGAGGCAAGACTAGGGCAAGCGCAAGCTGCAGTTCCAGCCACGGCCGCCGCAAAAGAAGAAATGTTGCTGCCGGAAGTGGATGAGGAAATCGTGGCGTTCGTGAGGAAAAGCAAGCACGCGACGGCGGAGGACGTGATGAAGGAGTTCGAGTACAAGGGCACCAACGCGGCCTCGAGCAGGCTGAACCGGCTGGTGCGGGAAGGCGTTTTGAAGAAGATGCAGGTGGGACGCAAAGTCGTTTTCATGCTAATAGATTAGACCATAGGCTTTGATTGCCAAATGTGATAAGCCGACGGTTCAACCCACACGTGGGGGGGCTTCGGCCCCCCCACCCCCCTCTTTACAACCATTTTTTCTACAGATTTGAAGTCGAGCATCCAATCTTCAATAAGGTCCATCCTCAACCCCTAGTGTTTTTTATAGGCCGGGGGATACAATCACTGGTAGCTTACGGGTAGATGAAGCAGATGAAATGCCCTTATTGCGGCCACACGGAGACCAGCGTGCTGGACTCGAGGGACACGGAAGACTTCGAGATTACTCGGAGAAGGAGGGAGTGCGACAAGTGCCGCAAGCGGTTCACTACCTACGAGCGGGTGGAGATGGTGCATTTGTTGGTGCACAAGAAGGACGGAAAAAGCCAGCAGTTTGATAGGAAAAAACTGGAGACGGGAATCCGGAAGGCGTGCGAGAAAAGGCCCGTGGGAGAGGACAAAATCGAGCAGATGGTGGACGAGATTGAAAGGGAATTGAGGCGGAGGAAGACCACGGAAGTAAGTAGTGCAGAGATTGGGGAGCTGGTGATGAAGAAACTGAAGGCGGTGGACAAGGTGGCCTACATCCGGTTTGCGTCCGTGTACAGGGAATTCGCGGACGTCGAGGACTTCGAGAAGGAACTGCACGGACTACTTAAGAAAAAATAAGGAAGGATGACCGCAAATGGTAGACAGAGAATAGGGAAAGGGGAATGTGGAAACGCGGGGATTGAGATGGTTAAACTGAGCCCTAACGCCTTGCGCGTGCTGGAGGAAAGGTATTTGCTGAAGAATGAGAGAGGGCAAGTAGTGGAAACGCCGGAACAAATGTTCAGGAGAGTCGCAAGAAACGTTTCGCAAGCGGAATTGAAGTATGGGGCAAGTGAAAGGGAAAGAAAAAGCGTGGAAGAAGCATTTTATGGAATGATGTCTCGCTTGGAGTTCTTGCCGAATTCTCCCACGCTGATGAACGCGGGCACACCCCTTCAAATGCTGAGCGCGTGTTTCGTGATTCCCGTGGAGGACTCCATGCAAGGCATTTTCGATGCCGTGAAATGGGGGGCGTTGACGCACAAGGCTGGCGGAGGAACGGGCTATTCCTTCTCGAAACTGAGGCCTAAAAACGACGGCGTGAAAAGCACGCACGGCATCGCCAGCGGCCCCGTTTCTTTCATTCACGTGTTTGACGCGGCAACGGAAGCCGTCAAGCAGGGAAGCAAGAGGAGGGGAGCGAACATGGGCATTTTGCGCGTGGACCACCCCGACATCCTCGAGTTCATTGCCGCGAAAAGCGATGGGAAGAGCCTGAGGAACTTTAACTTGTCGGTGGCTGTAACTTACGCGTTTATGCATGCCGTGGAAAGGGACAAGGAATACGAGCTGGTGAATCCGAGGACGAAGGAGAAAGGGAAACGGGTAAAGGCGAGGAAAGTATGGAAACGGATAGTGGAAGAAGCGTGGAAGACCGGCGATCCGGGAATCATTTTTCTGGACGCAATCAACCGGGCGAACCCCACGCCCGCTCTTGGGAAAATCGAGGCCACGAACCCGTGCGGCGAAGTGCCCCTGCTCCCCTTCGAGTCCTGCAACCTGGGAAGCATTGACATGGCAAAATTTGTGGAGAAAGCAAAAGAAAATAGAAAAAATGGGTGGGATAAACGGAGGGGCTACGGAAATAAGGAAATAGATTGGACGCAGTTGGGGGAGACCGTGAAGCTTGCCATCCGTTTCTTGGATGATGTGATTGATGTCAACAAGTATCCTTTGCCGCAAATGGAAACGATGGCGAAAGGAAACCGCAAGGTCGGACTGGGCGTCATGGGGTTCGCGGATTTGCTGTATGAATTGAGGACGCCCTACGATTCGGAAGAAGGCGTTCGATGGGGGGAAAAGCTCATGGCGTTTGTTGCGAGAGAAGCAAACAAGGAGTCGGAACGCCTGGCAAAACAAAGGGGGGTTTTCCCGAATTGGGAAAAAAGTGTTTATGTGAAGGAAGGAAAGCGGTTCCGGAATGCGACGAGGACGTGCATTGCCCCCACGGGGACCTTGAGCATGATTGCCGATTGTTCTGCTGGCATCGAGCCCGTGTTCGCGTTGTCGTTTGAAAAGCGCGTCTTGCAGGGGAAGAGGCTTGCCTATACGAACAAGCACTTTGAAGAGGCGGCAAAGGAAGAGGGGATTTATTCGGAAGAACTTAAGCGGGAAGTGGCAAAATATGGGAGCATAAGGAAAACGAAAGGGGTGCCGAGTGAGTTGAAACGCGTGTTCGTGGTGGCCTACGATATCGCTCCCGAATGGCACGTTCGCATGCAAGCGGCCTTCCAGAAACACGTGGACTTGGCGGTATCGAAAACCATCAACTTCCAAAAAAAGGCAAAAGTTCGGGATGTGGAAAAAGCGTATCGGCTGGCCTACCAGCTGGAATGCAAGGGGATAACGGTTTACAGGGACAAAAGCCACGCACAACAGGTACTGAGGCTTGCCAAAGGGAAAGAAAGCGAGGGAAGAAAGACACGGGGACTCATGGAGGGCAAGGAAGGGGAATGGTGTCCTGCGTGCGGCGAGCGCATGGTCAAGCAGACGCACTGCGCCTCGTGCGTGAAATGCGGCGCTTCACTGTGTCCGGTGTAAGAAAGAATGAAAAAATATTTTTGGATAGTCGCCGGATGGCTTTTTTTGGGGTGCATTGCATACCCAACAAATACGGCCATTATCGCACCCACTAATCCGTCAATACAAGCAACAAAGGACGCCATGCTGGCAATTACCCTCGTCATCAACAACGGCACGGCAAATGAAACCTATAGCATTGAAGTGCAAAGGGGTACGAGCGCCTACGAATTGTTTGGAAGCCATGCGGACTTGAAAGTCAAGGAGTACGGGGGCCTGGGAGCCTATATTTTGGAAGTAAACGGCTTGCCTGAAAACAAGGACGGAAACGGCAAGTTCTGGCAATACTATGTGGACGGGGAATACGCGAAGGTCGGCGTTTCGCATTACAAAATCGAAAAACCGGCAACGGTGGAGTTAAGGTACGAAAAGCCCAACCCGGAAGCGTACAAGTAATTTTGGAAGAGCACAGGCAAGGACGCAGACAACACCTTCAACGAAGGAGATGGAGGGCGGCAGCCCACGCTCCCCTCTCGGCAAGCGCCTTCGCAGGCGCGTAGCTCAAGAGCAAGACGTCGGAATCGTTCGCTTTTAGCAAGGAAAGCAGCGTTTCTTGCAAAGCGGCTTCCACGGTTTCCTTGGTTCCTGGAAAAAACAGTTTCTTTTGTTTTACGACGAGCACGGTCGCGCCTAGGGCGCCCTCCCGGATGGCGGCGTCGCGTTCCTCCAACCCTTTTCGCACGAAGGGAACAGCGCGGGATAGGACGAGTCCGAAGGCAGGCAGGTTGAAGGTCAAGAGGCTGGCGGGCACTTCTCCACTCCAAGAAACTCGTTTACGCAGTGAAGCCAACAGACGCTTTCCCTCGGCGGTCAATTCGCATCCTGCCTTGGAAACTCGGACGAGTTTGGAGCGTGACAGCAAGGAAAGCAGGTTCCGCATACTGCCTTCCCCGATGCCCAAGCAAGCGCTGAGCCGTTGTCTTCCAAAGGGTTGCTCGCCCAAGAGCCACAAGACTCTGAGCAGGTCGATGCCTTCAAAAGCAGGGCGGGGGCCATACGGCTTTGGAAGGGCTTGCTGCAACAGGCGTTCGAGGTCCACGCAAGGGTTGGATGGGACAAGCCATTTAAATGTGTTGGATGATACATCCAACCCGAAGCAAAAGAAAGGAAAGACAAGGAAAAAAAGACATGAAATACGGAGGAGGGTTATTGTTGCTGGTGCTAGTCGGAACGGTGCAAGCGGCAACGCCCTTGGAACGAGCTATGAGCTGGCTGGCGTTGAACCAGAACGCGGACGGGAGCTGGGGGAATGCGGCGTGCTGGGAGCCCGTCTGCACGCCCTTTGCAGCATGGGCAACGTACAATGCACACGGGAACAGCAGCAACACCTCCAGCAACGTTTCCGCCGCATTGGCATGGATGAAGGCAGACCTTCAAAATAACGAGTCGTGGAGCTGGGCGGAAGCCGACCTTCCTGGACTGGAGCTGCTGGCAGTAGCAACAACAGGGAATTATTCGGAACTTAATACGACGACTGTTTCAGCAAGATTGCTGGGAATGCAGGAAAGCGAAAGCGGGGGGTTCAGGGGATGGTCGGTCTTTAATGGAACGGACTGGGTAACCATTGCAGACAGCGTGGACACGGGTTATGCATTGAGAGGGCTTTTGGCGAGCGGAACCATTCATGAGAGCAATGCTTCGGCTGCAGCGTCCTATTTATTGTCCTTGCAGAACGCGGACGGGAGCTTCAACCACTCCAGCAACCTCAGCGAGACTTCGTTCAGTTCGCTGGCGCCGGACGTGAGGAGCACGACGGCATTGGCGCTGTTCGCCTTGAACGAGCAAGGCATACCGGTAGGCAATGCGAGCGTGCAAAGCGCCATCGCCTACTTGAAAAACCAGACGGGAACATGCAAGCTGATAGCAAGCAACGTCACCATGGGGGATTCGGCCACGTTTGGCCTGAACGCAAACACCAGCTACACGTATTCAGCAGCATTGTCTTCTTTGGCGTTCGCAGCCTTCAACGAAACGGAATGGGCGAACAGAACGGCGGCATACCTGCAATTGGTGCAACGGCAAGAGGGAGGGTTCCTGGACGGTCGAAGAATTGGGAACGCCTCCAACGCGCTGGACACGGGCATCGCGGCGCTGGCCATGCAAAGCACGGGCGTGGACGTCACAAGCACTTCGTTTTCCGCCACGGTGACGGCACCGAACGGAACGAACTATTCGGTTTCTGTTGCCTACAACCTCTCCACGGCCAGGTTTGAGGCCAATTTCAATGAAACGACGGTTCCTGGAACGTATACAGTGAATGCGAATGTGGAAGCATGTTACAATGCGTCATTAGCTGCTGAATTTCAAGCCGTAACTCCCAACTTACTCCCCATTTCCAACGTGACGACGGGGCAGAGCGTAAGCGTCATCGCACAAAACCTTTCCGCGAACGGGGATGCCAGCGCAAACGTTACGCTGCCGAACGCGACCAACTATGCCGTAAACCTGACGTACAACAACGCAGCGAAGCGGTTCGAGGCCATATTCAACGAAACCGGTTCCACGGGAACGTACTTTGTCAACGTGACTGCGCGAGCCTATGGGAACACGTTTTACTTGACGGCTACCTTCGGGGTAACGGCCCCCGCACCTACTCCGACCCCCTCACCGACCACCAACCCGCTCCCAGACAACACGGC
>SBBD01000019.1 GCA_005239845.1 archaeon
ATACGGAACCGCACTTGCGGCACACTTTTTCCTTGTGCTTCCAGTTCAGCTCAAAGTCGGTGGAGCCGCAGTCCGGACAGGCCTTGATTTCCGAGCGGTGAAAGTCCTTCCAGCCCTCCTTGCCTTCTCTTCCCACAAACGAAGTGTGGGAATAGGCGACGCGCTCTCTTTCCGAGGCATAGGAAGAAGGTGTTCCGTGGGAAAGCGGGCTTGAAGATGCGGCTGAAGGAGGAGATACAGCGGATGGGGCGAACGGCTTGGATGGCGAGGATGCTGTTGATAGCTTCGTGGGACCGGTTGGGGAAAAGCGCGAGCCTGGAGCGCCAAACTTCTTGTCGAACGCCCTCCGGATCTTGCGCGAGCTGCAGCGGGGACAGTTCAGGGGATCGTCCGCTTCAAACTCGAGACGGCAATTCTCACAGGCATACCGGAGTTGTCTCATAAGAAAAACGCTCTTTCGCACAGCCCTTAATTCTAGTAAAAAGCATGGTTAAAAAGGGTTTAGAAAGCGTTTTTGGTGCTTGGAATACTCCTCGTAGGAGCGCGCGAGCGACTCGTCCCTCTCTTTCAGCACCAACGCCACTTCCTCTTTTATGGCCCACGACGTGATCATTCCTCTGCTCGCACGGCCCTGAAGCTTGGGGTAAACGGCGGCGAACACGTCCTCCGCCAGTCCTTCCGAACCTCCCGCGGCCACGATGCTTTTCTTGATTTTTTGCGCAGAAAAAGGCTCGGAGGAACCGTCGAACTTGCGAACGGAAACGAGGTCTTGCAAAAGCCATCCACCTTCCTTTCAAACCGAAAACAACTTCTTGCACTTCAACGTTCTCTTTTCAAGAAATGAACAAAACGGCGAACGCCTTCCTTGAAGGAAACAGCGGGGTGGAAGCCCAGGCCTTTTTTTGCCTTCGAAATGTCGTAGCGCCGCTCTTCGCAAAGCGTATGCAAATATTCCTTATAAAATCTTTGTCTCTTGCCCAGCAAGCGGTCCTTCCATGCAAGCAGGGAAAACGCGTGGGAGGCAACGGAGAAGGAAACATGGCGGCGGGGAGGAGGGACGCCTAGCGCGTTTGCAAATCCCGTCAACAGTTCTTTTTGCGTCAGTTGCTCTCCCGACGTAACGATAAAGGACTGCCGTCCGTTTTTGCACTCGAGAGCCAAAACCAAAGCCTGCACCAAATCGTTTACGTGAATAAAGGCGACATGGTTTTCTGCATTTCCAATAAAGGGAAGCCTGGCTTTCTTGAGGAGGTGGGCAACGAGGGAAAATCCTGGTGTGAACCCAGGACCGTATACGATGGGCGGCCTGATAATAATATAGTCCAGTCTGCTGTGCTCGAGCGCTTTTTCAGCTAGGAGCTTGCTTCTTCCATAAGCGTTGGTTGGAGCCGGAAGAGTATGCTCGTTGATCCAGTCTCCTTCCGCCAGTTTTACTCCTCGGTAGATGGAAGTGGAGGAAACGAACACGAAGCGCTGCACGTGCTTCAATTCGGCGGCCATGACCAAGCGGAGCGTGGCCTCGTAGTTGGCCTTCATTAGCACCTGTTCGGAGGCCCCGTAGTCCACCAAGCCCGCCAAGTGCACGACAGATGAAATGCCGTTGCAGGCTTCCGCCAAACCAATAAAATCATCGGCAAGCAAATCGTGTTCCACCACCTGAACCCTAGAGCCAAACAACGAGCGCGCTTTCTCGTTTTCTCCAGGAAAGACCAAGAGCCGGAGCTTATTTTGGTAGCGCTTTCTCTCGAGGAGCCTCCCCACCAGTAAGCGGCCCAGGCGCCCCGTGGCTCCCGTAACCAACACCAGGCTCGCGCGACTCTTGGTTTTTGCAGGCGGTTTTTTAGGCATAGGGAACGCTGCAAAGGAGTGGACGTCCTAATATATAATTAATTCACGTTGGAAATTACTTCACGTGGAGAGGAGTACAATCATGAGGAGGCCTTGGAGAGCACGGGCTTCCCATCGTGCAGCTCGTTGAGGGAAATGGGGGAAGGAAGACGGCGCACTTTTTTGAGGCATTTGGCCAGCGTCAGGGCCGCATAGGCGCTGGTGAAGCACGGCACTTTTTTTTGCACAGCCATTTTTCTTATTTCGGGAGGGGTAGCGAGGCTTGTACGGCTGCGGATTCCGTCCACCACCAGTGAAACCGTTCCATCCCTTACCTGTTTGACGGCCTCCGAAACGGAAAGGCCGCTTATCACTTTCATTCCTGCTTCCCGGAACGCGTTCGAAATCGATTTGCCCCATTTGCCGCAATTTCCGACGAGCACGGTCTTGCCGAACGAGTGTCCTGCCGCCAGCTGCGCCTTCAGGAACGCCTCCTCGAAAGACGGGGCGATGGCCATGACTTCGCCCGTGCTCTTCATTTCCGGGGAAAGCACCGGGTCCACTTGCGGAAAGCGGTAGAAGGGAAAAACGGGAACCTTGACGGCGAAAAAGCCTTTCGGAGGGACTAGTTCATGATCAAAATCATCAAAATAAGCGGAAAGTTTTTCTCCCACTTGCACGCATGCCGCAATCTTGGCCAGGGGAACGCCCGTAGCCTTGCTCAAGTAAGGAATGGTCCGGGAAGCGCGCGGGTTGACTTCCAGCACGTACACGTCGTCGCCCTTGACCGCCAGCTGGATGTTGACAAGGCCCACGATTTTCAACGAACGGCAAATGGCTTTCGTGTACGTGCGGATTTTTGCAAGCGCTTCCTCGGAAACGCGGCGCGTGGGAATCACGCACGAGGAGTCTCCCGAGTGCACGCCGGCCTCCTCGATCTGCTCCATAATGCCCGCAATCTTCGTCTGCAGTCCGTCGGAAAGCGCGTCCACATCCAACTCCACGGCATCTTCCAAGAAGCGGTCCATCACGATGGCATAGTTGCCGGAGACGAACAGGGCCTCGTCCACGATGTTCAGCAACTGCGACTCGTCGTACACGATTTCCATGGCCCTTCCTCCCAACACGTACGAGGGGCGCACGAGCAACGGGTAGGAAATGCTGCGGGAAATGCCCAAGGCTTCCTCTCTCGAAAAGGCGGTGCCGCTTTCCACGATGGGAATCCGGAGCTGCTGCATCAGGCGCTTGAAGCGCTTGCGGTTCTGGGAAGCGTCGATAGCGTCAATGCTCGTACCCAGAATGGGAATGTGGTTCTCGTGCAGGGGCAGCGCCAAGTTGACGGCGGTTTGCCCCCCAAACTGTACGAGCACACCCTCGACGCCCCCCTCCTTTTCCAGCACGTGCAGCACGTCTTCCGTCGCCAAGGGCTCGAAATAGAGCTTGTCCGCAATGTCGAAGTCCGTGCTCACCGTTTCCGGGTTGTTGTTGATGACGAGGGTCTCAAACCCTTTTTCCTTCAAGGCCAGCACGGCATGCACCGTGCAATAGTCGAATTCAATGCCCTGTCCGATGCGAATGGGGCCGGAACCCAGGATGGCCACCTTCCTCTTTTTCTGGGGGGGCAGCAACTGCGATTCGTCCTCGCCATCGAACGAAGAATAATAATAGGGAGTCAAAGCGGGAAACTCGGCGGAACACGTGTCCACCATCTTGAAAACGGGGGCCAGGTTTTGCTGCTTGCGCAAAAAGCGCAGCGTGGAAGTGGAAATCCCGGAAGCAGCGCTAATATCATAGTCGGAAAAACCGAGGTGCTTGGCTTGCTTGAGCTGCTGAAACCCTTCCGTATCCGCTTTCAAAGACGTCAGAGCCTTTTCCGTCTTGGCCACGTGCTCCAAGCGTTCCAGAAACCACGGGTGAATGCGGGTCTCCCTTGCAAGCTGCTCGACGGTCCGGCGGCCTTGCGCCAGGAGTTCCTTCATCGCCAACAAACGCAATTCGTTGGGCTGCAGCCAGCGCTGGAGTTCTTCAGGGTTATCAAAATTGAATTTGGTGAAGACGCGAAGCTCCAGGGAACGGAGGGCTTTCTGCAGGCATTCTTCAAACGAGCGCGCGATGGCCATGACTTCGCCCGTGCTCCGCATCATGGTGCCTATACCCCGCGAGGCGCGCAGCTTTTCAAACGGCCACTTGGGAATTTTCAGCACCACGTAATCCAGCGCAGGCTCGAAGGCCGCGGACTTGCCCGTAATCTGGTTCTCAATCTCATGCAAACGATACCCTAATGCGATTTTGGTGGCGACTCGGGCAATGGGGTATCCCGTGGCTTTGGATGCGAGTGCGGAAGAGCGGGAAGTGCGAGGGTTGACTTCTACAACCCAGTAGCCTCCCTTTCGCTGGTCCAACGCAAACTGGATATTGCATGCCCCCACCACCCCCAACGCCCGCACAATCTTAATTGAGGCGGCCCGAAGGAAATGATACTCTTTATCCGTCAACGTTTGGGAAGGAGCCACGACGATGCTTTCCCCCGTGTGCACGCCCATGGGGTCCAGGTTTTCCATGTTGCAGATGGTAATACAGTTGTCTTCCGCGTCCCGCACCACTTCGTACTCGAGTTCCGCAAGGCCTTCCAGGCTCTTCTCCAACAGCGCCGAATGCGTGCCGCTGGCCTGCAGGGCCCGCTCCACCATCGGCAAAAAGTCTTTTTCTTCCCTCACAATGCCGGAACCCGTGCCCCCCAAAGCAAAATCGGGACGAATAATGAGAGGCAATCCCAGTTTTTTGAGAGCCTCCTTTGCCTCAGTTGCGCTTTTTACCTGCATGCTTTCCGGCACCGGTTCTCCGATTTTCTTCATGAGGTCCCTGAATTTCTCCCTATCTTCAGCAAGATAGATGGTTTCGATGCTCGTTCCCAAGACCTGCACCTTGAGCTTTTCCAATATCGGCTTCAAGGCGACCGCCAAGTTCAGCCCCGTCTGGCCGGCCATCGTTGGAATCAGGGCGTCGGGCTTCTCTTTCTCTAGGATGAGCGCCACTGTTTCCTCGCGCAGGGGCTCGACGTAGATGCGGTCCGCGAACTCGAAGTCCGTCTGGATGGTGGCCGGATTGCTGTTCACCAACAGGACTTCGATGCCCTCTTCTTTGAGCGCTTTGCAGCACTGCGTTCCCGAATAATCGAATTCCGCGGCTTGGCCAATAACAATGGGGCCGCTTCCAATCACGAGCACTTTCTTTGGCAGGTGGCGAGGGAGGGTCATAGTAATTTCACGAATTCGTCGAAAAGATAATTGGAGTCCTTGGGGCCGCAGGAGCCTTCCGGATGGAACTGGCAGGAAAAAACAGGAAGCTCACGGTGGCGGAGGCCTTCGTTGGTGCCATCGTTGCAGTTTTCAAAGAGGGGCTTCACAGAAGAAGGCAAGTCCTTAACGGCATAACCATGGTTCTGCGACGTGATGAAGACTTTTCCGGTCTCCACGTTGCGGACGGCGTGGTTGCTGCCCCGGTGCCCGAATTTGAGCTTGTAGGTCTTCCCTCCTAGAGCCAGGGCCAGCACCTGGTGCCCCAAGCAAATGCCGAACACGGGCTTTTTTCCCAAGAGCGCGCGGGCGGTCTCCACGGTTCCCTTCATGCGCGCCGGGTCGCCGGGCCCATTGGAAAAAACGACGCCATCCACCCCTTCCTTCAAAATTTCTTTAGCGGAAGCGTCGTAGGGAAAAACGGTTACGTCCAGCTTTCTCTTCAGCAGCTCATTCAACATGCTGGCTTTGGCTCCGCAGTCCACAAAAGCCACTTTTTTCTTCGCCCCCTTGACGGAGAAACGTTCCGCTTTCTTGGGGCTTACGAGGGGCACAAAATCGAGGTTGGAATAGGCAAACGAGTTCACTTTTTCCAGCAAACCGGCGACGTGTTCCTCTACTGGAATGCGTTCATCTCTCACGGCCACGGCGCAGGGCATGACGCCCCTTTCTCTTACTTTGCTTACGATGGAGCGCGTATCCACTCCGTCTATCCCGGGCACGTGCTGGGCATGGAGCCATTCGCTCAACGTTTCCTTGGAGGAATAATGGGAATAGAACGGAGAGGATTCTCTGCAAACCACGGCTTCCACGTGGATTTTCCTGGATTCGCTGTCTTTTTCGTTGATGCCGTAGTTGCCCTGCAGCGGATAGGCGAACGTGAGCACCTGTCCGGCATAGGACGGGTCCGTCAGCGCCTCCTGGTAGCCCGTCATGGAGGTGTTGAAGACGAGTTCGCCGACCGCCGTCTTTTCGGAGCCGAAGTGCCTTCCCGAGAAAAAGGAGCCGTCCTGCAGCACGAGAAGGGCCTCACGCGCACTAAGCCCTCTTTCTGGAAAAACCATCAGAATCAGGAAGGGTTAAAGAACCCAGAGCTTTAAAAATCGTACGCCTCCGCCCAAAAGAAAAAAAAAGCGTAAAACCATTCCCGCACGCCAACCATTTTATAAGCTCCAACCGTAATGGCTACATGTTCATCCTGGACCGGCTCCTGCACCTGTTCGCCCGCGTCTTCGTCGTGTCCAACCAACGGCGGTCCACGCTGTTCGTGTTGGTTTTCGGAGGGCTGGCGGCTGCCTACCTCCTGCGCGGAATTTGGCTGAACCAACCCTTCGAAATCCAGGTCATCGCCCTCTACAGCATCCTCATGCTTCCCCTCCTCCTCTACAAGGCGTTCCTCTACTTCCTCCTCACGCTTTTTGATGTCGTCGTCATGTTCTTCGCGGATTATTCCTGCCGCTATGAAATCGACTACGAGCGCGTGCGCTCCCGCGTCATCGCCATCCTGACGGAAAAGAACGTGCGCTACCAGTCTCTCGAAAACCTCGCCCTCGGAGGAGAACGGGGGCTCCTGCGCTTCTTGCGCAACCTCCTGCGCCTGAACTATCCCCTGATTTTCGTGTGCGCCGACCGCCCCTTCCTCGTCGTAAAGATTTTCCGGGTCTTCCGGCCTCCGAAGCTCGAGAATTTGAGGCGGCAGATCACGCCCTTGGAAACCATCCACGTGGCCGTCTTCCACGGCGAGGAACAAGAAGCGCGAGTGGTCGCGAAGCTCATCGTGAACTCACTCGAAATATTAAATAAGGAACAAGTACAGAACGCGCTGCAAGAGCGCCTTCCGGACGCCATTTCTGCCGCGAAAGAGGAGTAGTGACATGGGTAGCTTAAGCTTAACGTTCAATACCATCGAAGTCCTGAGCTCCCGCGCGCTCACCATCCTCTTGTTCGTCTTCGGGGTGGCCATCGCCATCATCGTGTTCCCGCGGCTTTCCGTAGACGGCATCACGGGAAAGGACGCCACCAGCGAACTCCTCGTCATCTTCATGCCCTACCTCGTCGTCAAAGCGCTTACGCTGCTCCTCGCCGCTGCCTTCGACGGCATGGCCGCTTCCAGCCGCGAGTTTTCCAGGCAATACTCCTTGAACTTCGAAAAGGCGAAGGCCCGCATCTTCCGCATCCTCTACGAAAAACAGCTGCGGTCTTATTCTCCCGTGGACACGGCACTCGGCATCGAACGGTACCTTTTGCCTGTCGTGCAGCCGCTCCTGGCCGCGTTCAGCCCGTGGAAAGGCGTGCCCACCGTGCTCGTGACCAGAAACCCGTTCGTGGCCGTGCGGATACGGTACCGGAAGTTGGACGAGAAAGCGGCCCTGCAGACGGGACAGCCCCACCTCGTCGACGTGCAGGTGGCGGCAGAGGAACCGCAAGCCCGCATCCTCGCGAAAATCATTTTGAGTTCCTTGGAAGCCCTCTCGAAGGAAGAGCAGGCCAACGCCTAAAATAATTCATAAGACAATAATGGTTTCTTCTGCCTTCAGTTGAAAGAAATGAAAAATGCCTTTCTAATATGCTTCCTTCTTTTTTCGACGTCCGTTTTGGGCATCGACGACTTCACGCGGAAGGTGAACACCCATGCTGCCAACGCCATGAACCCCGCCATTTACGAAGACCTAATCGTGTGGGAAGACTACCGGAACGCAAAGGCAGATCCGTATCATGGTTCCGACATTTTTCTTTACAACTATTCCGGCAACTGGGAAATGCAAGTGACGCCACGGGAAAGACCGTACGATTTTGGTACGAGGGAACCCGCCATTCATGGAAACCTAGTTGCCTTCGTCCTACTCTCCAATATCGCTTTGTACGAAATAGATACGGGCAATAACAGGCTCCCAGTATGGTTTGATAGAAACTACAGTGTTCCCGCTGTTTGGGGAAACATATATACATTCACGAGTAGCAAAAGCATTTACTACTATTATTCTAACACGAGTCTTAGCGGCAGTATGGATAGGCGGCCGCATGTGGCAAACAACCCGCGCATCTACAGGGACATCATCGTCTGGTGGGAGTTCGATATCGAGTATATCACCATAACCCCCCTGATCACAAATTACAATATCTATTACTATAATATCACGGCAGGCGGGGTAAAACGCTTGCCCATTTTTCCTGGCGCTAACAGCAGTACCATCCAAATATATAAGTATCCCGACATATTCGGCAACCTCATTGTGTGGGAGGATTACCGGAATGGCAACGCCGACATTTACTTGTACGACTTGTCCACACGAACGGAAATTCGCCTCACCACGGAACCCCACGACCAAAGGAAGCCGCGAATCTATGAAAACCGCGTCGTATACGAGGACTACCGGAGCGGCAGCAGGCCCAACCTCTACCTCTACGACTTGAGTACTGGAACAGAAACCCAGCTCACCTACAACGCATTCTCCGAAGTAAACCCCGACCTTTGGGGCGACCTCGTCGTATGGCAAGAC
>SBBD01000083.1 GCA_005239845.1 archaeon
CTTGTGTAAGCTTTCATGTACGGATAGATGGCTGTCCAAAAAGGCAATAATTAGGTGAAAATATGGTATACAAATATAAGGGGTTTTCATAGATGGAAACGGTTACAATTTCAAGGGATGAGTATTCCTTGCTCGTGAAAAGGGCCAAGTTCGCTGATGACGTCCTTCTCCAGCTCGAGAGCAGTTTTATTGACATGAAGGAAGGCAAAATAAGGAAATGGTCACACTAGAGGCGTTCAGCCAGTTTCTTGTAAGAATCTAGGTTCCTCAGAACGACTTCAATTATTTTTCTCTGTTCCTTCTTGTCGCCAAATGCGACTACAAGCACTTTCTTCAGGTCTGCGTATACAAGGTAATAGAGCCTCTTGTCGCGGAATTTCTTTTCCCTAAACCAAGGGAACTTGAGGGGCGTTCCGACCTTATCTGGGTTTTGGTTTATCTGCCCCACGATTTTGCGCACCCATTCCTTTTCATCAGCATCCAATGAATCAAAACGCTTTACAAAAGTTTCGGTCTCAAAAATGTCAAAGCCCATTATAGCACCTGCATCTGAAGATTTAATATAAAGTGGCGTCCGCACCGGAACTTTGCCCTCTCCGCTTCCAAACATACTTATTAAACCTAGGCGCCAGTTCTGTGCATGAACACTCTAGAGAAGCTGCAGGTTCTCGGCGGGGGCACGAAGTGGGATGTATGCACCCCTGCACAGACTTCGCGAAGGCTGAAGGCAGAGGGCAGGATTGGGGCGCCGTACAGGGCTGGTGTGTGTAGGAGCTTCACTCCAGATGGCAAGTGCGTCTCGCTGCTCAAGGTGCTACAAACCAACAGGTGCGTCCACGACTGCAAGTACTGTGTGCACTCTACCGTGTGCAGGAAGGAGAAGAAGACTGAGTTAGAGCCGAACGAGCTTTCAAAGCTGTTCATGAGCATGTACGTGGGCAATTATGTGGAGGGTCTTTTCCTTAGTTCAGGGGTTGTGCGCAATGAGACTTACACTTTCGAGAAGATGTACGAGACAATCCAGATTCTCCGCAACAAGTACAAATATGAGGGTTACGTTCACCTTAAGGTCATGCCTGGAGCAGACGCTTCACACATTAAGGCTCTTGCTGAGGTTGCTGACAGGGTCTCACTCAACGCCGAGTGCCCGAACAAGGGCGCGTTCTCGGAAATCTGCACCACCAAGGATTACGAGAACGACATAAAAAGGCGCCTTAGGATGATTAACGAGGTGAAGAGTAGAGGAGAGATAAGCTCCGGCGTTACAACGCAGATGGTGGTGGGGGCCGCGGGCGAAAAGGACATAGATTACATAAACGCGCTTGAGCGCATGTATGAGGACTTCGGCCTGAAGAAGGCATATTTCTCCGCGTTTGATGATGTTCCCGGCACGCCGCTCGAGAACGGTAAGAGCATCCTCTCCGTAGGGAGAATTTCCTTTACCGAGTGGACTGGCTTCTCCGTTTCTACCATTTCAGCTTCAGCGAGGTGAGGACTCTAGTAGGCGAAAATGGCATGATGCCCTTGAACACCGACCCAAAGGTGCAATTCGCGCTCCAGAACCCTTAGAAGTTTCCGGTGGACGTCAACGCCGCCTCATTCGATGAGCTGCTGCACGTGCCGGGAATAGGGCTGCAGGGGGCACAGAAGATACTGCAGTTCGCGAAGTACACCCGATCAAAAGCACCGACGACCTGAAAAATACCGGCGTTGTCCTCTCCAGGGCTCTCCTATTTGTGCAGGTTGCCGGGGCGGGGCAGTCAAGCCTTGCCATGTTTAGCGCCCAAAATTCAAGGCGCACACAGGCGCCTGCCAGCAGCCTCTGAGGCCCGATTGCGCGATAGTAATTTATTCCCGCGCCGTGTTATTATAACCATGAACACTATCCACAATTTCGATGCCGGGAAGCTTTTCCTTTCAGTGACTGCATGCGAGCTTGCCGGTGTGGTGGGGGCATTCCTGACAGTCCCCACACTCAACACTTGGTACGCGCTCCTCACAAAGCCCTCCTTTACTCCGCCTTCATGGTTCTTCCCGCCTGCGTGGGTGCTCCTCTACTTGCTTATGGGCATAGGCCTGTACGTCGTATGGGCAAAGGGCTTCGAAAGGCCAGAGGTTAGGAACGCGATGAGGATGTTCGCTGTGCAGTTTGTTCTCAATGTGCTATGGCCCATTATTTTCTTCGGCAACAGGAACATTGGAGTGGGCCTTGCGTGCATCATCGCGCTCTGGATTTCGGTGGCGCTTACAGTGGTGGAGTTCGGAAGGGTTTCGAGGAAATCCGCGGTGTTCCTCTTCCCATATCTCGTATGGGTGAGTTTCGCCTTCTTCCTCAATTATGGGTTCTGGGTGCTGAACCGGTAGGACTAAGGCCGTTCAAGGCCGCCCAACACGGGGTTGCTTGCCTACCCCCCAATTGCCCTGGGCACCAGTGTTCCCAGATGCCCCCCTCAAGGCTTGGCAGGCGACGGTTTAGCATTTCCGTGTAAGCTGGTACCCAGCTCTCATAAATCATAATGAGATGCTCGTACCTTGAAGAACTCGAGGCCGAGCATGTTGAAGTCCACGTCGAGGCGGTAGCATAGGATTATGCCCTACTCCTCAAGCTTCTGTATCCTATATTTCACGGCCTCCCTCATGGTAAACTTGTCAACAAAAAGAATTCCAAGTGGATTGAATCTTGATGACGTATTTTGCATAAAAATATTCCGCTATGTAAAGAGAGATTGCACTTTCCGCTACAAATCAAAAAAATATTTACTCGGCAAGAAATTCATCGGAGAAAAAGTGGAACTCCACCTTGTCGAGTACAAAAAAAATAATCCGTGTTTGGTGGAAAAATAAGCTCATCAAACAAATGAC
>SBBD01000141.1 GCA_005239845.1 archaeon
GGCCAAATACGCTACGTTTTCCCGTTCTGCAGAAGGGTAGTAAACGGCCCGTTTTCTCCCGCACGCCGCTTCATACAGCACGACGGCCACGGCATGCGAAAGGTTGAGCACCGCGTACGTTTTGCTGGAGGGAATCGTGGCTATGGCATCGCACGAATCCAAATCGCGTTCGGAGAGGCCCGTCCCTTCATTCCCGAAAACAAAGGCGGTCTTTTGTTTCGGTGGCATGCGCTCCATGGTTTCCTTCACGGTCCAGCAGTTTTTCAGCGAGCGGTGAAAGCGACGGGGAACACCTGTCGTGGCCACGGCCCATTGCACGCCCTTCAAGGCCTCTTCCAACCGTTCGACGCTCCTTGCTTTTTCGAGTAATTCAAAAGCCCGTTTGGCATACTTTTTCGCCACGGCGTCCGCTTCCGCCTTCGGCCGCACGAGCACCAAGTCCCTGCAATCGAAATTTTTCATGACGCGAGCAACACTGCCCAGGTTGACGGGATAGAGCGGCTCCACGAGCACGATGCGTACGCGTTGCCCCAACGAAACCATTTTTAAGCGCCTTTCCAGTACCCTTTCCTAGAATTCCATAAAAAAGGTTCCTCTGCCCATGCCCAAGCCTGCCCTCTTCCTCTTTTTCATCTTTTCCGCGTTCCTTTTTCCGCTTTCCGCCGTTTCCAGCGAGGCCGCCAAGAGCGTGGCCGCGCACTACTTGCTGACGGGAGAGGTGGCCGTGGTGGGCCCCTTCAACCCCTTGCAAGTAGCCGGAGAACCTTTTTGGATCGTCTATTTTGCGCCTCAGGACGCGAAAGAATCGAAAAACCTGGTGTTGGTGGTGAAGGACGAGGGAGAGAACGCCGTCTTGGAGACGCGGGAGTCCCTCCTCAAGGAAGTGTTCGAGTTGGATTTCCAGCTGGACGCCCTCAAACAACTGGAAGACCACAAAGCCTCGTTTGACGCGCTGGACCCTGTCGTGCAAGGTGTTCTCGTGAAGATCCGTTCGAATGCCCGCCTGGGCTTGGACCGCATCACGGCGCAACAGGACAGTTATCCTGCCCTTTCGTTTGAGGACGTTTCCGTCGCCTTGCAGGACGTGGAAGACCGTGCCCAGCTCGCCTCCGACCGCATCCAGGAAGGCAAGACTTACCAGTCCTCCTTTTCCCAGACGTTTTACTCGGAAGACCTGATTTTAGCTGTGGAACACTACCCTTCCGTCTTCGAGGCCTTGCTGGCGCTCTCGGATGCCGTGGACACGTACCACCAGAAAATTGACGAGAAACAGAATGACGTTTCGAAAGGGAAGCTGTCCCGCGAAGTGGCGGAGTCTCTTTCCACTTCCTTGGAATCCATTCGGGACGTGGGCATCGATGCTTCTTTCCGAAACTTCTTGGACCCGCGGAAGCGTGACTACGAGCTCCGCTTGTCCCGAAAGGATTCGCAAATCAACGACACGCTGTCCAGCTTCTACTTCCGAAAAGCGAAAGTGGAGGCGAAGGACGCCTATGACGCCTCCCGTCAGCGCGAAGTGCCGCCCGAAACCCTGCTTTCAGAGTCTTATCGTTCGGATTTTGAGGCGTGCCAAATTTCAACGAGGGAATTGCAAGGCAAGTGGCTTTCCATCAAGCAGACCATGGCCCTCTCCTCCGCCACCGTGGAGCAGTACTCGGAGATACCGAGCCAAGTGGTTGAGGCCAACGCCCTCGCCGACTCCCTGGCAGAGAAGCTGCGCCGCTGCTTGCAGGGCTCCACTCCCACCCCTGTTCCTAAACCTTCGGCAGGGCAGGACAACGTGCGCAACTTTTTGATCGTGGCGTTCGTGGCCATCGTCGGGTTTTTAGCCTACCAGTTCTACAAGCGCCAGCAACTGCAGGCCGAGGAATAGCCTTTTCGGCGTTCCATTCCATCCATTTAAAGAGTAGTTTTTTATTCCCACCCCTGTTACTACATAAGCTGACAGGTAGACCCCATGATTAACCTCCCCCCGGGCAACGTGGTCCGCAAGGGCATCGACTTGGCCACCATTGACTTCCGCGCCCTGCTGCGCGAACTGAGGGAAAAAATGTTCAACGGCTATTTGAGCCTCAGCATCCAGGGAGGAACGGGAATCGAGGACGGCTCGCTGGTCTTCGACTCCGGAAAAATCGTGGCCGCGTTCTACGAATACTTGAAGTACGGGAAGGACGTCGTGGGCGACGCGGCGTTTGTCCGCATCCTCAACGCGTCGCTCGCCAGCACGGGCCTCCTCGACATCTACCAGCTCTCTAACGACCAGGTCCAGCTCATTCTGGCCTTCAACGAGGCTGCCATCTGCCTGCCTTCCGAGAACGACGTGCGCAAGCTGCAGACGACCTCTTTTTTAGAACGCTTTGAGAAAGAGGCGGTCGGGAACCAAATGGTTTTAGACAAGGAGGATCTCCTGTGGCGCTACAAGCTCAACGACATCCAACCCCAAGCAGAGCCAGCGCCCTCCTCTTCCAGCCTCTCTCCCTCTTCCGAACCGGGGGAGGACTTGCTTAAGGGTTTGCCGAAAAAACCCAAGAAAGGATAGGAGACCATGCGCAGCATCGTGTTTGCTTCCGGAAAAGGCGGCGTGGGAAAAACCAGTATCGCCATCAATCTAGGCCTCGTGCTGGCGCAGCAGGGCAAGCGCGTCGTCGTCGTGGATGCGGACGTGAGCATGGCCAACGTGGGCGTCATGCTGGGCGTGGAACGGGCGCCCATCAGTTTGCACAACGTGCTCTTGGGGGAGACCAACATCCGGGATGCCGTGTACGAAGGCCCTTACAAGCTCAAGTACGTGCCGTCGGCGCTTTCTATCGAACGCGTAAAAAAGCTGGTGTTCGAGCGCTTCAAGGGCGCTATCGAAGAACTGGAGCCCGTGGCCGACTACGTTTTCATCGACTGCCCTCCCGGCCTGAACAAGGACAGCGAGTACGCCATTACTGCCGCCAAAGAAATGATTCTCGTCGTCACTCCGGACCCCTCAAGCCTAGCGGACGCGCTTAAAATCATCAACTTTGCTGGTAAAAACAACGTGTCCACCATTGGAATCGTGGTGAACATGAGCTTGAACGACAAGGCGGAAATCAAGCCCGCGGACTTGGAGACCCTGCTTTCCACGAAAGTCATGCACGTCATCCCCATGGACTTGGAAATGCGGAAGGCCAGCATTGCGCAAGTGCCCTTGCTCATCAAGACGCCTACCTCTTCCGCGGCCCACGAAATCCGCGTGCTCGCCTCGCTGCTCACGGGCGAGCCCCTTCCCGCGGAAACAAAAGTTAAAAAGGGAGTACTGCAATCACTTCTGGAGTCGCTTGCGCGGCTCTTCGGAGGCAAGAAAACGAGTTGATTTTTTTTCTGCAGGTGAAGTACCGTGGTAGAACGAAGGCCTTTTGACGTGTTGAACAACGCCTTGAACCAGAACGTGCTCGTGAAGCTGAAGGGCGATACCGAGATTCGCGGTACCCTCGCGAGCTTCGACGTGCACATGAACCTCGTCATCGAGAACGGCGAGGAACTGCACGGCGGAGAATTCAAGCGCAAGCTCGGCACCGTGTTGCTGCGCGGGGACACCGTCGTCTATCTTTCCCCCAGCAGCGTGTAGGAGAGCCAGCACGCATTTTCCCTCTCCTCCTTAGCTTTTGCCTTACCCTTCCCCTGAACTGCTTCAGCTGCCCGCCTATCAGAAGAATAAGCTTAAAATCGTTGGTTTCGCTAGTCTTACTCTCTGGGCTCGTGGTGGAACGGTAACACGCCTGCATGGCATGCAGGAGACTCCGGGTTCGATAGGGTTTTTTGGCTTTCATTCCAAAAGATTCAGAGCATCCCGGCGAGTCCATGATCCCTCGGGGAAACTACGTTTCCCCACGCGTGTTGCCCCTCCCCTCCTCCAATACGCTTTTTTAATTTCACTCTCCCAAGGAATGGCGAGGGCCCATAGTCGAGTGGTTAAGACGCTTCGTTGACGTCGAAGAAATCTCCGGTTCGATTCCGGGTGGGCCCATCCTGTCTTTTTTATTTTGTTCACGCGAGCAGCGAAAGCAGGAGAATAAATCCAACAAAAAAAGAAAACGTCACGCCATTCTCCACGTAAGGCCACAGGTGCTTCAGCGCTAACCCGATTCCGATGAACAGCAGCGTCACGTCAAGGCCTCCGATGGCCGCATTGCCTTGAAGGAAAGCAAAAAGGGGTTCCGCTGGAAGTCCGAGCTGCGTCAGCGTCAGAAAGGCAATGATCAATAGCAGGATCCAGTTTAGGAAAGGATTCTCGTTATTCCCAACAACTTCTTCTACGGCGCTCATGTTAACCTACCTCACCACAACAACGCGATGACCCCGAACAGCCACAACAATTGCCACGCTTCCTTCACGTGCCCCCAAACGGAAGGCAGTAGAAGGGTCAGCCCAAAATACCCCATCAAACGCGCATTCCCGAACTCCTGAAAAATGCCACCCAGCATGCCCGTGTTCCCCGCGTAGGCATAGAGCAAACCCATCAAGAACAGGAAAATGATGCCGTTCTCCAACGCTTCCCCCATGGTTTTCCCCTGAACTACTTTACGCGATCCCAGAACATAAAGACTATTGTCCCCCTAGGGGGTCGTAAAAATGATAGGTTTATATGGCCGGAGGGGCAACTTGTTGCTATGGATGCGCGTTCACTTGAACGGTTGGGGCTAACAGGTGGAGAGGCCAAAGTCTATTGGGCCCTCTTGTCCTTGGGCGCCACGAAGACGGGCCTGCTGGCCTCGAAGGCGGGCGTTTCTTCCTCGAAAGTGTACAAGATTCTGGATCGCTTGGAGAAGAAAGGGCTGGCAGGGCACGTGTTCAAGGGCGGCACGAAGTTCTTCCGGGCCATGCCTCCCCGCAGAATGCGAGATTATTTAGATGAAAGACAGGCGGAGCTGGAGCGGGAACGCGGTCTTTTCGAGGAACTGCTGCCGGAGCTGGAAAAGCAGGAAAAAACGGCAGGCCAAATAGGGGAGGCCGCCGTATTGGAGGGCTTCAAGGCCGTCACGAACTGGTTCAGAAACATGATTGACGAGATGCAAGCCGGGGAAGCGTACCATGTGATTGGGGCAAATTATGGGACGACTCCTGCCTTAAGACAGTTCTTCCTCAAGCACCACAAGCGGAGGGCGAGGAAAAGAATCCAGCTCAAAATGCTGGCGAATCATGATGTCAAAGGGAAACTGGTGGAGAGCACGCTTCTGAACGCGGAAATACGTTACCTGCCCCAGTACCTCATCAGCAACATGCAAATCGGGTTTTATAGGAACAAGGCCCTGATCGCGATTTGGGTGAGCGAGCCGAAGGGGTTCATGATAGAAAACGAGGAAGCCGTAAAGACGTTCACGTCTTATTTTAATGCTTTCTGGAAGTTAGCAACAAAATAGTTTGTCATATGGGGCTGGACGCCATGCACTTGCTGTGGGTGGGCCTACTTCAGACTTGGTAGGCTCCTTCCTCTCCTTTGGAAAGCAGGGCGAAGATGAGCACTAAGAGCACGACGATGGCCGCGACCTTCCACGGGAACTCGAAGCCCGCCTTTTCTTCCACACGCGTCATGGCAGGCAACGCTACCGTCTGCGTCTTCCCGATGCCCTCCTTGCTGTAGAGGCGCAACGGAATCGACTTGGCGGGCGTGCTTTGCAGGGGCTGGAGGACGGCGCTCACGGAACGGGTCTCGCCCGGTGCAAGATAAGCGATCCGGTCCGCGGAAACCACGTTCACGTCTTCCGCGCTCGTGGAAACGGAAATGTCGGAAAGCTCCACGTTGCCCGTGTTCTTCACGGTAATCTGCACGTGGACTTCCTGCGTCTTGTCTTCATCGCTCGAAAAGTCCAAATCGTACGAGTAGTCAAGCTGTTTGGACTGGGGCTCCACGGACAAGTGCAGCGGCTGCCGGCTCTGCTCCAAGCCCGAGGTGACGAGTACCGCTATCTCGTATTCCCCCGGCGTTTCGGGAAGCAAGCGCATACTGTACGTGGCCGTCGCTCCGCTTCGAATGGTTTTCGCGCTCCCCGCTTCCACCCATTCGTCTGGAATGCCTTCCACGCTTACCGAGGTGTTCGCGGCCGCAATGCTCAGCGTGTTCGTGACGGAAACCTCGAATTCTTTTGTCCGGCCTTCCACGGCCTTTATGCGGTCCGGCGAATCCACTTTCAAGAATTGCTGCAAGGATTCGTTGGCCAGCACCATGATATCAAACACTTCCGTTTTCCGGAACTCGCTGGCAATGATTTTGACTTCCAGCGCTTGCTTGCCCAAGGGGGCCACACACGAGGCTCCAAGTACGAGTTTTACGTCCCGGCTCTGTCCGGAAGCCAAGGAAAAGCGCGTGGGGTCAAAGGTGGCCTTGACGCCGCGCAAGAGCCTGGGCTCGAACGCGTACGTGTCATTCAGCGTGCCCACATTGCGCACGGTGAACGGGGTGCTGGAGGTGGCGCACCGCTTGACGGTGCTCTGCAGGGGCTTCTCGATTTCCACGACTTTCGTGCCTTCCACTCGGTAGCAGAACGGGATTTCTTGCAGCGTGTACCCCAAATAGTTTGCGCGCAACGAGAAACGGTAAAGGTCCGCCGGCATACGCTCGACGGGAAACAGGGTGACGTTGAAGTAGACGCGTTCCCCGGGCTGTAGTTCCAGCCGGCGAAGTTGCAAATCAACGGGTTCGATGCTCTCCTCGTTGCCTTTTACTTCCAGCGCGAAAGGCCCCGTCACTTCCCCGTCGTTCTGCAGGCCCAATTCTACCGCCTGCGTTTTTCCCTGCTTTACGGTGATGCAGCTTAATGGCACTCGCAGGAAGGAGAGTTTGGCCTGTTCTCCATAGACGACAACCGTGGTCGGCAGGAGGAATTCTTGAATGCAGCATGCCGTGCTCACTTTTGCCCTAAAGACGACGGGATAGCTACCCCCGGGGGCCCCTGGGGGCACGGTGACTTTCGCTTTCACGGCGTAACGGCTTCCTGCCGCCACGCGGAAAACGGATTCCGAGAACGTGGTGCTTCCTTGAAAGAAATTGTCGGGCGTGTCGAGGCTGACGATGAC
>SBBD01000114.1 GCA_005239845.1 archaeon
CCGCCTGCCAAGCCGCAGAAGTACTCACAGTCCCAGTCCAGCTCTCCACAATCTGCCAGGCCGGGTTTGTCGTGATGGCACCACTCCAAGTCTCCACCGCCTGCCAAGCCGCAGAAGTACTCACAGTCCCAGTCCAGCTCTCCACAATCTGCCAGGCCGGGTTTGTCGTGATGGCACCACTCCACGCCTCCACCGCCTGCCAAGCCGCAGAAGTACTCACAGTCCCAGTCCAGCTCTCCACAATCTGCCAGGTCGGAGATGTTCCTACGACTCCGGCCCAGCTCTCCACAACCTGCCATGTGGCGTTGCCAGTAATAGTTGCATTCCAGCTTTCGACCTCGTTCCACTTGCCAATCGCGATGACATAGTTTTCAGACCATGCAGCCATGTTGCCCGCGCTGTCCATTGAAAGGACTCGCCAGTAGTAAGTGCCGGTGCCCGGGAATGTGTATTGATAGTAGTTGTCGTAAACGTTCTCGTTGTCGTGCAGAGGCGTCGCAAAGTCTTGGGAGTCGTCAATCTGTATCCTGTAGATTATCCCGGAGTTGTCCACGAGGTAATCCCACTCGAAGTATATCGTGTAGACCTCCGAGCTGTAGACGTTTGGAGGCAGCAATAGGTTGACCTGGGGCGGAGCAAGGGTGTCGATCCTGAAAGTTCCGTTGTCGGAGTTTTCCGTCTGGTAGTTGTTGGCGGAATCTCTCACCCACACTCGCCAGTAGTAAACATTCTCGTTGTCTTCGAGTTCTGGCGTGGTCCAGAAGTTTTCGTTTTCTGTCCAGCTCCTCTCGGCCACGATGTTCTGGAACTCGTTGTCCCTCGCAATCCATACGTAGAACGACACTGGCAATGAGATATCCCAGACGTTTTCCCACTCGAGCGTCGGGGTGTTGTCATTCACGTTGTCTCCAGCTATCGGGAAGTACAATGCCGGAACTGGCGGCGCCTGGGTCTCTACCCTGAACCACCTCGGCTCCGTTTCGAAAGCGTTACCCGCGTTGTCCATAGCCGTGACTTTCCAGTAGTAGTCGTTGTCCGTCAGGGATGGCGTGACTTCCCAGTTGTCGTCCGTGATCCAGCCGCTGTCCCTCGCGTTCTCGTCGAAGCCAGGATATGTTGAGAGCACCACTTGGTAAAGCACAGGCAGGTTGTCTATCGCGCCAGCCCAGTCCAAGTTGGGTGTTGTCCCCACTCCGGTAAGTTGTGCGTTGTCCGGCCAAATCAACGAAACGTTTTCCGGCGGCAGGGTGTCGATGCGGAAGCTCATGATAGTCGAGTTGTCTCCGTCGTTGGTGGCGTCATCTCTTGCCTGCACTTTCCAGTAGTAAACGTTGTCATCGAGCTCAGGCGAAGTTTCCCAGTTGTCATCGGACAGCCATCCAGACTCGGTAACGATGTTCGTGAAATCGATGTCGGTAGCAATCCAGACTTTGTAGATCACTGGCAGGGAGTACTCGAAAGTCGCGTCGTTCTCGGTGGTCACAGGGTTCCAGTCGAGTGCCGGCGTGTTGTCGTTGGTGTTTTCTCCCTCTATCGGAGTTGTTTGTACCGGTGCAGCGGGCGGCATTGTGTCGACCCTGAACCACTTGTTGCCGCAGTTGTCTCCCTGGTTGCCGGCGCCATCTCTTGCAGCTACAGTCCAGTAATATTCCCCATCTGAAAGCTCGCTCGATGGCGTCCAGTTCTCGTCGGATATCCAGCTGCCGGTTTGCGTCACTATGAAGTTGCCCGTGTCGTCAAGCACCCAGACCCAGTACGTGATAGGCAGCGAGTTCTCGGAAGGCGCTGTCCACTGGAAGTTCGGGGTGTTGTCGTTTGTCTTTGCACCGACCGGCCAAGTCGCCGTCGGGGCTGCAGGGGCCGTGGTGTCAACGCGGAACATCATGTTTTCCGAGTTGTCTCCGACACGACCTGCGTTGTCTTTCGCCACGACGGTCCAGTAATAGACGTTGTCAGCGAGGGCCGGGTTGACGTCCCAGTAGTTGTCGGATATCCAGCCGGACTCCCTAACCACTTCCTGGAACAAGTTGTCCGTCGCCACCCAGACATAGTATGTCACTGCGGTCAGGTCTGAGGATCGTACCCACTCGAGCCTCGGCGTGGCGTCGTTGGTGTTTTCACCGTTTTGCGGGATTTGAGGTTGCGGCGTAGTAGGTGGAGTAGTGTCAACGATTATCTGCCAGTTCTCGGACCATTCTCCGATGTTCGTCGCGTTGTCCTGAGCTCTAACCCTCCAGTACCAGACGCCGTCCGCGAGTTCGTTGGTGTCCCAGTTGTCATCGCTTATCCATCCGGAGTTGTCGTTCTCGTATGTGAACGCCTGGTCGTCGCTGACCGCAACGTAATAAGTGACAGGCATTGAGTCCTCAGGAGCCCCAGTGTTTTCGTTGTCGACCGCCGCCCAGTCGAGAGTCGGCGTGTTGTCAGTGGTCGCGGTGCCGCTGGATGGGGAGGTCAACTGCGGCGCGGATGGGCCGTCAACGTCGATCCTGACCCACCGGGGGTCCGAGAACAATCCCTCGTTGCCTGCGTTGTCGCGGGCTTTCACCCTCCAGTACCAGACGCCGTCCGAAAGCGCCACAGCCCAGTTCACGTTCTCCGTCCAGCCCGAGTTGCTGTTTTCGTAGGGGAACTGGTCGTTGTCGCTCACCGCAAGGTAGTAAACCACAGGCAATGAGTTTTCATTTACAGCATTCCAGACGAATGTAACGTCGGTCTGATATGTCGCAAATCCATTTTCAGGTGAGGAAAGCGTCGGCGCGTCCGGCGCCAGTGTGTCGATCCTGAAGTACCATTCGGCGCTGTAAGGTCCTGAGTTGTTTGCGCTGTCGACCGCCTTGACTTTCCAGAAGTATTCGTTGTCTGCGAGTTCCGGCGAAACCACCCAATCGTTATCGTCGTTTTGAGTAGTATTCGCAACCTCGCTCGCGTCACCAGCGTTGTAGACCTTGACATAGTAAGTCACTGGGTAGGAGTTCTCGGCCACAAGTTCCCAAGTGAGCAGCGGGGTGTTGTCGTTAGTGTTTTCACGGTGGTATGGAGAGACTAGATTCGGCGCATCTGGCGGGGTCACGTCGACAGAGACTTTCCAGATCTCAGACCACGGGCCGTTCTCGCCGTAGACGTATGCCATCACTCGCCAATAGTATGCGCCCGTGTTCTCGAGGTCGAACGGGAACGAGTTGTCCGTGTCAAAGTTGTCCGTGACGTCAGCAGGTGAGAATTCGTTGTCGTAGTCTATCTGTATCGCGTAGTTGTCAGCCAAGCTGATTGGCTCCCAGGTGAAGGTGATGAACGTTGATGACGAGCCGGAGTTGTTCGGCGGATTCACGAGAGTCGGCGCAAGGACCGGGGCGTTAATAGTACCTATCCAGCCCTCCACAAGCTGCCACGTCGCGTTCGCCGTGATTGTCCCGGCCCAGCCTTCGACAAGCTGCCATGTCGGGTTTGTGGTGATAGTCCCCGCCCAAGCTTCCACCAGTTGCCAGGTCACAGCCGTGTTGATCGTCCCGGCCCAGCTCTCGACTAGCGCCCAGTTCGTCGCCACAGAACTTATCGTCCCAGCCCAAGCCTCCACAACCGCCCAGTTCGTCGCCACAGAGTCTATGGTCCCGGCCCAGCCATCAACTACCTGCCAAGAGGTCGTCACCGATGAAATGGTCCCGCTCCAGCTCTCGACCAATTGCCACAGCGATAGCCTCACGGTTCGGGTTTCAGACCAAGCGCCCTGGTTGCCGACAGCGTCGACGGCGCGGACATGCCAGTAGTACGTGCCCGCCTCGGCGTACGTGTAAACGTAAGTGTTTTCGGCGACCGGTATGGCGGCGTTCTCGTGCAGCGGCGAGGAGAAGTCCGCGTCGTTGTCGATCTGGATCCAGTAGTTTTCAACGCCCGAGTTCCAGCCTGCAGGCAGATCGGTCGGGTGCACCCACTCCATGAGTACGGCCCAGTTTGCAAACGCTTCCATGTTTTCTGGTTTTGAAAGCGTCACCTGGTTCGGGGCGGTCGGATCAGTCCTTAATTGCCACGCTGTTGACCAGCCGCTCTCATTGCCCGCGTTGTCGATTGCTTTCACGTGCCAGTAGTAGATGTCACCCGCCGGAAGGAAGCCGGATGTCCAGGTGTTTTCTGTTGTCCAGCCGGAGTTGTCCTGCACACCTATGAAGTCAGCGTCGATTGCAACCTCTGCGTAATACAGGACTGGAAGAGAGTTGTCGTCGACGGATGACCAAGAGAATGTCGGAGTCCCGATCGTCCAGACGTTGTTGTCTGGGGAGATGTGAGTCGGGACGGCCGGCGGGAGGACATCGACGCGGAAGGTCCTGGTCGACCAGTTGCCCGCGCTTTCAGCGTTGTCCCAGACCCTCACGCGCCAGTAGTAGAAGTTGTCATCCAGTTCTTGTGAAACAGTCCAGTTTTCGGTTTGAACGTTTTCCGCGAGAACGATATCGGTGTAGCCGGCATCTCTCGCTATTTCCACCTCGTATGTCAAGGGCAATGAGTTCTCGTCAACGTTGTCCCAGTCCAGGAACGGAGTGTTGTCGTTGATGTTCTCTCCGTCGACAGGCGCGACGATGTTTGGAGCGTCAGGTGCCAATGTGTCGACGCGGAAGGACCAGTTCTCTGACCAGGGCGATGTTGACCCGGTTCTAATCATGTTTACCTGCCAGAAGTATAACCCGTCTTCCAGACCAACCACTGTCTTTTGGCTGACAACAGTTGTGTATTCAATATACTGCGAGAAGTCCGGAATTCCGTTGTAGTCGTTGTCGATTTGGAGCGTGTATGTATCGGCGGCCTGTGAATTATCCCAGTCGAGAACTAGCGCAGTCAAGTTGGTGTTGATGGTTGACCCAGTCGACGGTGAAGCGAGCGTTGGCGCCGGAACCGGCGCGTTGATTGTACCAATCCAGGTTTCAACGGCCTGCCACGTCGCGTTCGCCGTGATAGTCCCGGCCCAGGATTCCACCAACTGCCAAGTTACAGCCGTGTTAATCGTCCCGCTCCAGCTCTCAACAATCTGGAAGTACGTGGCAACGCTCTGGATGGTCCCGGCCCAGCTCTCAACAATCTGGAAGTACGTGGCA
>SBBD01000129.1 GCA_005239845.1 archaeon
GGGAAGCGTCGGATGCCTTCTTTTTACCAATTTTTTCGTCAGTCATCGTAAAAACATGGTTTTTTCGCGTTTTTGAAGAAAAGTTATTAAGCTGGAGGGAATAAGCTAGTCGGGGGGTAGGCAATGCACCAGGATGGCGTATACGCTTCCGTGTTCAGCTGGCGCTATGGGAGCCCGGAAATGCGGGCCTTGTTTTCCGAGAAAGAGACGCGCACGCAATGGCGCAAAGTATGGGTGGCGTTAGCGAAGGCGCAGGCCAAGGCCGGCCTCGTTTCCGAAAAGGAGCTTAAGGAGCTCGAAAAGCACGTCTCCGAAATAGATATCGAGAAGGCCCTGCAGCTCGAAAAGACCATCAAGCACGACCTGATGGCGGAATTGAGGGTGTTTGCGGAGCAAAGCGGGGTTGCGGGAGGAAGGCTGCATGCGGGCGCCACGTCCATGGATATTGAAGACAATGCCGATGTCTTGAGATTGAAGAAGGCCTTGCGCCTCATCCGGCAGAAAGCGGCCCGGCTCCTGTCCGCCTATCGAAAACAAATTGCGGCTCATGCTAAGGTAAGGTGCATGGCGTTGACGCATTTGCAGACGGCAGAGCCCACGACGATCGGCTACCGTTTTTGCTCGTATGCGCAGGACGTGCTGATCGACTTGGAGTGCTTGCACGCACTGGAAGGGTGGGTGAAGGGCAAGGGGTTCAAGGGAGCCGTCGGAACTTCTGCGAGCTATGTAGAGTTGTTGAAGGGAAAGAAGGTGTCGGCGGAGGAGATGGAGAATGAAGCGTTGCGGGAATTGGGCTTGAAGGCCTTCGACGTGAGCACGCAGGTGTATACGCGGAAAGTGGATTATTTGGTGTTGAGCGCGTTGGCTTCCATCGCGGCTTCCTTGCACAAGTTCGCTTTTGACTTGCGGTTCCTGCAGAGTCCTTATGTTTTCGAGGAGATGGAGCCTTTCACGGAAATGCAGGTGGGCAGCAGCGCCATGCCCTTCAAGAGGAACCCCGTGAAAGCGGAAAGGCTGTGCTCGCTGGCCCGCTTTGTCTCTTCTACGTCGGAAGTGGCCTGGCAGAATGCAGCAAACTCAATGCTGGAACGAACGCTGGACGATTCCGCGAACCGACGTATTGTGATTCCCGAGGCGTTCCTTGCCTTGGACGAGGCGCTTCAGCTTGCCATCGTGCTGGCGGAAGGGCTGCGGGTGAACAAAAAAGTCGTGGAGAAGAACTTCCGGGCCTTTGCCCCTTTCGCGATGACGGAAGTGCTTCTCATGCGCTTGGTTGAAAAAGGGGAAGACCGGCAGAAAATGCATGAACACTTGAGAAACCTTTCCTTGAAGGCGTGGCAGGACGTGCAGGAAGGAAAGCCCAACCCGCTCGCCAAGCTCGTGGAAGAAGATAAAACGATTGCGAAAAAGCTTTCTGCCAAAGAACTCCGTGCCGTTTTCGAGGAGTCGCATGTGGGGCTGGCGGAAGAGAAGTGCAAGCGCTTTTTGAAGGTTTTGGATGAAAAACTGTTAGGAGAACACGTGTCCCAGAAACGCGTGGATGTGGCGTACTGACGCTCCCTAGGAAAGGGCTTTCACCCTGTTTTCATGCGGAGGTGCAGCACATTTTCGTGTTGGTCTCTTTCGTGGTGGCGGTGCTGTCCTGGCTCGGCCGTCCACTCCAGAACGACTCGCTGGAGCACTTCTGGGGAAAGAAATTGCGCGATTTTTTCCGAGGGGCTCCGGGCGGCGTGTTGTTCGAACAAGGGAGCCAATGCCTCCTTTGTCAGCATGTTGGAGATGGCGGTTCTCACATTTTCGTGGTCTCTGGAACGCGTGTTTCTGGGGAATAGGACTAAGACGTGGTTCACTCCGGTTCCAGCATGCGTTCCGAGTTTGAAGGCAAGCACTTTCCCCTTGAACGCGGGATCTTTTCCTTGCATGGCTTTCAGGAGTTCAAACAAGGGTTCGAGTGGCATGGTTGAATCTCCTCCGTCTCATGTTTAAAATGGCGTCGGTTTCCTTTATTTTGGTTTGAAGCCTTTTTTGTTCAATTTTCCGAGAAACCATTTTATTTAACCCCTTATTGGTTATGTCCTTAGTTTCCGCTTTTGATGGAGCGGGAGGGAATGGGCGAAGACGGGTAAAGGTGCCGGAAGGAGTGCCGTCTCCAAACGGGGTCGGGTGGAAGCGTGAATTTGGATTGGAGCATTTTGCAGCAGCGGCCTGGGGGGTACTGGCCGTTGGCGCCCGCCATTACAGCGACGCTGGAAAGCTTTGCGTGGGACATTCAGGACGTTTTGGGGGTGCGGTTCGGAAGTTCTCTCGTTGCCATGCAGAAACACCACCAATACTATTGCTTTCCAACCCGCGAATGGGTGGGCGTGCAGAAGCACGTCTTCCAGCAACAGCTTTCGGACCCTGGCCTTATGACGGGCATCCGCCACAAGTTCGAGTTGCTGGCGCCTCGCTTCCTCCGCCTCTCTGAAGCCATGAGCACGCAGCCTTTGCCGGACTTGTCGAACGAGGAGCTTTGGAACCTCTACCGTTCCTGGAGGGCCGAGTTCAAGAGGGGCTACGTGTACGGGGAACCGCCTGCTTTTGTCTTGAAGGACGTGCTTTCCGAATACTTGGAAGTGCAGTTGGCAAAGCATCTTCCGGGAGAGAAGCGCCAGGCCATCGGCAAGGCTTTTTCCCTGCTGGTCGCTCCCAAAGAAAAGCCGTTTGCCACGCGGCAAGAAGAAGACTTTCTGCGCATCGTCGTGCTTGCAGAAGAAGGCAAGGATGTGGAAGAGGAGCTTGCACGGCACACGCAAACGTTTTCCTGGGTCCCCTTCGATTACGGGAACGAGGTTTGGGACGAGACCCATTTCCGTTCGCAGTTGAAGGAACTCAAGAGCCAACGCTTTGATGCGGAAAAGCGTTTGAAAACCATCCACGCCTATTATGCAAACTTGGAACGACGGCAGGGCGAACTCTTCAGCCGCTTGGGGCTGGACGAGGGGCTTAGGGACCTGTTCAAAGCCCTTCAGGTGTGCTCGTATTTGATTGATCACAAGAAGGAAGTGTACACGCGGGGCAACCTCCTTTTCGAGCCGGTCATGCGGGAGATTGCGAGGAGGGCCGGCGTTGCAAGGCGCCTGTTCCGCTACGCCGTAGACAATGAAGTGGAGGCGTTTTTGAAGCGGGGGACGCGCGTAGACTCCCGGCGACTGTCTGCAAGGCCCTTGGGTTGCGCCTATGTGTGCACGGGCGCAGGCAACTTGTTGTACGAAGGAAGCGAAGCCACTTCCTTCCTGGATCGTGCCGGCCTTTCCGCCAAAAAGGCCTCGCAGTTTGCCGAAGTCAAGGGCTTGTGCGGGTGCGCGGGCGCCGTCACGGGAAAGGCCCGCGTCCTCTTGAGTGCGGGAGGCATCGGCAAGCTGGCGAAAGGAGAAATCCTGGTCACGATGATGACGACGCCCGACTTTATTGCCGGAATGAAGCGAGCGGCCGCCGTGGTAACGAACGAGGGAGGAATTACAAGCCACGCGGCCATCGTTTCAAGAGAACTCGGCATTCCGTGCGTCGTAGGGACCGGCAATGCGACGAAAGTGTTCAAGACTGGCGACGTTTTGGAGGTGAAGGCGTCCCACGGCGTCGTGCGCAAATTGGAAGTGAAGGGCAAGAACGCGAAGCCCAGAAACAAATAAATACGAGTTTTCCTATTTACGGACATCTTATGCCTTTTCCATTTGCCTTGTTCGGCTTGGACGACACGACCGTGCTTTTGATCGCCCTCCTCGTCGTATTTCTGGGCTGGATTCTCGGCAACTGGCAGCTTCCCCATTGGAAGAAAGGGGCGGAACGAAGACTATAGCCGCCGACAATCCCCCCGTTTTCGTCTTTTGACGTAAAGATTAAGTTTTTAAGTCGTCGAAAAGTAATGGGTAGCGAGGTGGTGTTATGCCTCGGAAGCAAGAGGACAGTTGGTCTAAAATCGGTGCATGGTCGTTCATCGTAGGACTCGCGATTGCAGTAGTAGCCGGCATCTTCTACCCTACCGCGACGCCCATGGCGGGAAACGTATTCGTTCTGGGAATTCTCGGCATTCTCGTTGGCATCTTGAACATCGGGGACAAGGAAATCATGATGTTCTTGCTGGGAGCGCTCACGTTCCTCGTGGCGTCCTCCAGCCTTTCCGTCGTGTTCAGCATTATCCCAGCGCTCGGCCCCGTCCTGCCGTCCATTTTGAACAACATCGTGTTGTTCGTTGGCCCTGGAGCGGCCGTGGTGGCCTTGAAGGCCTTGTACGACGTCTCGCAAAAGGGCTGAAAACGCCCTTTTCCTTCTTTTTTTCTTTCCCGTTCTTTTTTTATTATTTTTTCCTACCAACGAGCTTTTTTTTGTTTTTAACACGGCCCAGCTGACGCTAACGCCAATAAACTGCTTGCATTTTCAGAGACTCTTTTCCTAGAAGCTGAAGCTCTCTCCCACGCGCAAAAGGACGGGCTCGGCCCTTCCTCCCTTCTTTGCCTTTTCCTCGAATTCCCTGACGTTGGCCTGGATCATCTTGAACGTGTTGTAGTGCATGGGTACGACGTACGTGCATTTCAGCATCTTGAGGGCGTTGACGGCGGAAATCACGTCCATGGTTTCCCTTCCCCCGATCGGCAGGAGCGCCACGTCCACGCTGATTTCGTGCATTTCAAAGAAGTCGTACGTGTCCCCCGCAAAATAGACGCGTTTTCCTTCTGCCGAAACAATGTAGCCTGCCGGGTACTGACTTTGCGGCTGCTTCGCTTTCGTCACCGTGATATCTAGGCCCATATTGTGGAACGAATCCCCTTGGTAGGCGGTCATGCGCAGCTTGGGGTTCAATTCGAGTTTGGCGAGCGCGGGGTCCGGGGCGAGCACTTGCGCGAACGTCTTTTCCTGCACTCTCTGGACATCGAACTTGTCGCAGTGGTCGGGCTTCTCGTTGCTGATCATGATGAGGTCGGCTTTGCGGATGCTCTCCGCTTGGATGCCGGGAGGCACCAGCCTCTCCATTTTCAAGGGTTTCGCATCCCACCACGGGTCCGTGTAGATGATTCTACCTCCAAGCTCGATTTCAAAGGAAGCGTGTCCCAAGAACTTGACGGAAGCCATGGTTTTCTCCTCTAACATTTCCAGAAACGAGGAAACGAGCAAGATTAAATACCTTTACGTTGCGCTGCGGTTCCTCCAGGCGGATATAAAAACAAGAAGCGGAATTCTTTTACCATGGCTCTCGCGAAACCCCTGCAATCCCTCCTATTGATTCGTTGGAGGCAAGTGTCCATCTTGGCGCGCAACTTAGTGACGTGGCAACGTAGCCCCGTGCTTAATAGGTGGAACAGCCTTTCCATGCCGGCGCGGGGAGCCATTACGGGCGGCACTTTGGGCGCTCTTTATACGGGCGCTTCTTGGCTGGAAAACCAGCTTCATGGAAATAGTCCTGTGACGACGTACGTTACTTATTCGGCTCCTTTTTTCACTGCGTTAGCCGGACGCGCCATCGGCAAATGGAGGCAGCGCGCGCTCACCGACCCCTTAATGCAGGTTCTTCGCAGGGAAGCGTTCGAGTCATGGATTGCTGAACAGCAGCGAGCCTTGCGCAGGGGAAAGCCCCGGACCCTTCTTTTCGCCGACTTGGATAACTTTAAGGCGTGGAACGACGCGCTGGGAAAACCCGAGGGCGACGCGTTGCTGCAACGGATAGGAAGAGAGGCGTCGGCGGTCATCCGGTTTAGGGACGTGGCCGGCGTCCCGGGTTCCCACGCGCTCGGGAGATGGGGCGGGGACGAACTCGTTTTCGGGGGCTCGTTCAATGAAGGCCAAGGCGCCGTGGTTGCCAAGCGCCTGGAAGGCTTGGTGCTGAAGCTTCAGCAGGAAAAACTGGCCGCTTTGAGGAATGAAATGGCTAGAGCCGGCGGTTCACGGCAACGAGAACTGTCGAGGTTGGTTGGCGTCTTGAAACAATATCCTCTGGGATTGAGCGTCGCCGTTCGGCCCCTGAACCCCGGCGACACGTTGGAAGGACTCAAGCAAGAACTTTCCCGCCGGTTGGATGTCATTAAAGAGTCGCGTCGCCCGCAGAGGCTCAGGGTGGTCTAGTGGCCCTCCGGGCGAGCAAGCGCAAGCGGCCCTTGCGCGAGAAGCGCATGCTCGTGGAAAAGAGCAAGATTGCCGAAAAAGTTTTGGACGACCGTACCTTAAGCGTGCTGCACTATTTCCTGAGCCACAAGCTCATCACGTCTTTGGACTATCCGATTGCGCAAGGTAAGGAATCCGTCGTGTTCCGGGCCACCGCGCCGGCGGGTTTCGTGGCCGTAAAAATCTATAAGTACGAGACCTCTTCCTTTCGCCGCCGCCTCATTTACCTCGAGAATGACCCGCGCTTCCGTGCTCCTTCCGGATTGAGGGAAGCGGTAAAAACGTGGGCGAAAAAAGAGTTTGCGAACTTGAAATTATGCGCGGAGCACGGCGTACGGGTTCCAAAGCCCATCGCTTGCAGGGAAAACGTGGTGGTCATGGAGTTTCTTGGGGAAAAAGGGCTGCCGTACGCGTTGCTGAAGGACGTGTGGCTGGAAGACCCTGCGGCTACGTTTCACGATTTGCTGCAGAATGTGAAGCGGATGTATGCCGCGGGATTAGTGCACGCGGACTTGAGCGAGTTCAATATCGTCATGAAGGGCGAAGTGCCGTACCTTTTGGACTTGGGGCAGGCCGTGCTGCTCGCGCATCCTGCGGCAGAAGAACTGTTTTTAAAGGACGTGCGCAACTTGGTTTGGTTCTTCAAGCGCAGGGGCGTGATAACTTCGGAAGGCGAAGTGGCTCAGTACATTACGGGGCAACTCGACCACCTAGACTTGAACAACACGTGATTATCTGATGAGTTTCAAGCAAGCCATCGTGCTGCGCTCGGATTTGGGAATGGGCAAGGGAAAGTTGGCCGCTCAAGCTGCCCATGCGAGCCTTGCCGCTTACAAGGAAGCCAACGCGACGGCAAAAAAAGCGTGGGAATCCGGAGGCCAGGAAAAGATTGCCTTGAAAGTGTCGAGCGAAAAGGAATTGCAGGACTTGTTTCTTCAAGCGAAAAAGGAAAAATTGCCCGCCGTCTTGATTCGGGACGCTGGACACACGCAAATCCCCGCGAGAACCATCACTGCGCTTGCTATAGGACCTGCGGAAGAGGCCAAAGTCGACCTGATCACTGGAAAGCTGAAACTGCTTTGATTCCGTTTTTTAAGGTTGGCTTAGGAAGGCCGTGCTGCTGATGGTGTCCCCCAATCCAACGGTACTCTTGGGCTTCGGGGTAATGGGCGTCGGGACAACGAAAACGTAGTGGTCGCCGAAGTCAGCGATTCCCTCCTCTAAAAACTGCGTCTTCCGTTTTCCTTGCAGTCCTGCCTTTTTTGCAAACCATCCCAGTTGCTCCAACCCGATTTTGGAGACCTTGATTTTCTCGAACTTCTTGTCCAGCAAGTCCTTTTTCGTCGGAGGCTTTCCGAGCGTGGCCCTCACTTCGGAAGCTTTCGCCGCTAAGAGTAAGGAGTCTATATAGGCGCGCGGGTCTGGCAGCATGTGCTTTTTGCTGAGGTACATGATGAAATACCCCAGGGTGTGCACGTGCACCCGCTCGAAGTTGAAGTGCAGGGCGAGGGAACGGGCGCCTTGGTACAAAGGAAAGGCGTTCTCTTCTTTTTGCAGCGCCCTCAATTCTTTCTTAAAACCAAACATGCCCAGGACGTGCTTCATTTCCACTTCGTTGATTCCAAGCGAATCCGCAGGCCTGCCGATGTGTTCGTACACTTCCCGCGCCAGCTTTTCGTCGTGGATCATAACGTACTCTACGTGGATTCGGAGCCTGGGATTCGCTTTTTTCAGGGCGTCGAGCTGCCGGCATAGCCGTTCAAGGTAGTAGCGCAGCGTCTTGCTTTTTTTGCGGTGCAGGTGGTGGAAGCCCGCAATCATGGCCCGATCAAAATGACGGGCAAGCTGCGGAAGGAAAGGCTCGAGTTCGAGGGAGAAGAGAGGTTCCACTTTCACGAGTTTTGATAATATGATGAGGCGATTGGAGCGAGGGCAGGTAATCGTTTTGCCTTGCCATTGCAGTTGGTCTCCTTTCGAAAACTCGAAGATCCAGTTGGTTTTTGTAGGGTCTTTTTTGTGGGCGGCTTTTTTCGCTTGCACCAATTGGAGCTGTCCTTTTTGGAGGAGGGGGAAACGGACGTTTTTGTCGAACAAGGCGGCTTGCGTGGCGGAAAGGATGGGGCAATAGCACACGGGTTCGGAACCCAGCGCGGCGAGCTGGTTGGAGATGATGCCTGCCTGTCCCCCCATGCGTTTTTCGTCGATTCCGAAGTGCTTCTCGAACCATTCGAAGAGGCGCGGGTGGTAGCACGGCAATTCCAAGGCCTTGCCGTTCTGGAAGCAAAAGAAGAGCGCGGCCGCGAAGTCTTCCGAAGTCTCAATGGTTAGTTGGCCGGCATGTTTTAGGCGCTGCTGTATACGACGGAACGGAATTTCCCCCAAGAGTTTTTGGACGTCTTTTCCTTGCATGAATTTCATGGCGTCCACGTTAGCCACGAAGCCCAGGAACCCCTCGTGGCGCTGAAGGTGAGCAAGCGCTTTTGGAACGGCTCGGTGGAGTTTTGCGTTCCAAGTGCGTTGCAACGACGTAGCGGAAGGAGTATGAACGGTTTTAGGGGGCAAGGGCATACAAAGGATTTTACGGAGCCTTACTTATTCCTTTCGTCTTCCGCATACACGGTGTGGAAGTCCGCCCGTTCGTAGTGAAAGAGTTCCTTGGCTGCAAAGAACCGCGCCACCTCCTTTTTCGCCGTTTCCTTGCTGTCGGAAGCGTGGATGACATTGCTCTGCACGCTCATCCCGTAGTCCCCGCGAATGGTCCCCGGCAATGCTTCCCTTGAGTTCGTCACGCCGCACATCTTGCGCGCGATGTCCACGGCTTCCACGCCCTCTAGAACGGCGAGGACGACGGGCACGCTCTTCATGAAGCGCGTCAGTTTCGCAAAAAAGGGCTTGTCCCTCAAGTGGGCGTAGTGTTCCTGCAACATGTCGTCATTCAATTGTTCCATCTTCATTCCCGCGATTTGGAGGCCCCTTTCCTCGAAACGGGCAAGGATTTTTCCCACGAGGCCGCGTTGTACGGCGTCGGGCTTGAAAATGATCAGCGTGCGTTCCATTTCCGTGTTTCACCTTTCTTGCAATCGAGCTTTTTTTCTAGCGTATAAGCTGGGTAGGAAGCTCTTTGTATTTATTCTTATTTCAGCTCATCAGAAAGAGTTCGTCCGTGTCCGCGTTGTAGCCCAGCAGGCTGGCGTGCCTCCCCCAGCCGATCACGCTTTTCAACGTGCTGTCCGAATGCAATTTGGGGAGGTCCGAGAGGAGGGCTTTCTGGAACGAACGCTTGTGCATCTTCCGGTTCCTCTTGCTCAAAAGCTCGATGGCCTTCTTGAAAATTGGAAGCGTGAGAAGACGTTCCTTGACAGCCTGCCTCCGCTCCTGGATGCTGCCCGAGATGGCCTTTTTTCCCTCGGCCGTGAGTTTCATTTTTCCTCCCGAAATGGTGAGAAACCCCAGCACTTCCGCCGCTTCGGTCACCGGCAGCAGGTTTTCGGCGTGCATTTGTAGGTCGTTCGCCAGGTTGACCGTTTCGTGCTCCCCGCCGCGCTGGTGTAAAATCTGCAGTAGGCCGATGACCTTGGTGATGTTGGCGTCGGGAAGGGTAGGACTCATGGCTCGTGCGACCTTGGACAGTGCCTCCAGGGCTTTTTAACGGCGATTTTATTTTTAACTCTTTGGATGGGCATGGGCGCTCACGTCATCAGGGAATACACCTTGTCCACGTCGTTGATGAATTCCTGGCTCTTGGTGTCTCTCGGCCTAGGCAGGGAAATCTTGAGCTGGGCCACGATGCGCGCCGGCGGGTGGGAGAGCACGATGACCCGGTCCGCCATGTAGACGGCTTCCTCGATGTTGTGCGTGACCATGACGATGGAATCCGGAGGAAGGCTCTTGTCCTGCCATAAGAGGAGGAGTTCTTCCCGCAAGCTCGCCGCCGTCAGGTTGTCCAGGCTGCTGAACGGCTCGTCCATGCAGAGGAGAGCCGGTTCCACGGCGAGCGCCCGCGCGATGCCCACGCGCTGCTTGGTGCCTCCCGAAAGCTCGCGCGGGTACGCGTTCTCCACGCCCTCAAGCCCCACAATGCGGATGTATTTTTGGGCGGTGCTCTTCCGCTTTTCCGGAGGCAACTTCTGCGCATAAAGCCCCAATTCCACGTTGTCCTGCACGGTGAGCCAGGGCAGGAGCGCGAAATTCTGGAACACGTTCGCGATCTGGGGGTTGCTGATGCCGATGGGCTGGTCTTCGAACAACACGGTTCCGGAAGTGGCCTTCTCGATTCCAGAAATGATGCGGAGGAGCACCGTCTTTCCCGAGCCGGAGGGGCCCACGATGGCCAGGAACTCGTCGCGTTCCACGCTGAAGGAAATGTCTCCGAGTACCGTAAACTTCTTTCCTTCTTCTTCGAACGTTTTGGAAACGTTGCGGACTTCCAGGAAGCTCATGGCTATCGTCTTATGGGTGCCGGAACGATTTAAAACCAGTGGGAAAATAGGATGGCGAACGCCATGCTTTCCGAGTCCCTCATGCAGAAGACTTCCCGCCGCTACCACGCTTCGCTGGAAGTCTATTGCGAACGCTCGAGCCATACCTCGTTCGGTGCTCGGGGGGCCGAACTGGATTCCCGCGAGTACGCCCACACTACCGGCTACGCCGTGCGCGTTCTTTCCAATAAACGGATGGGATTCACTTCGTTCGAGCGAGAAAAGGACTTCGAGCGCGCCGTCACGAGCGCCCGCAAGCTCTCCCAAAAACAAAAGCCGGATTCCTATTATTTTCCCCCTTCTGTTCGCCCTGTTTTTTCCTCCTCTTTCTTTGATTCCCGCGCCGAAAACCTGGATACTTCTGAACTATTGGAACGCCTGAAACGCATGCTGGATGCCGTGGAGAACGCGCACGTGGAGCCCATCCAATCCGCTCTATCGGTGCATGCCACTCGGCAAGAGCTCTGGAACTCGGAAGGCCTTTTCATCACCCAGCGCTTCTCCAAGTTCTCCTGCTTTTCGCACTGCAGCTTCAAGGGCAGTGAAGCAGATGACGCCTTTTCCTCGTGGAAATGGGGTTTTTCTCCCGAAGAAGTGGCCGAACACGCCGCTTTCCTCGCCAAGGCCATGCATGCTCCTCGCCCCTTGTCTTCCGGAAACTATCCCGTGGTTTTGGATATCCGCGCCCTCCAGCCGTTCTTATCCCTCTTCTTAGGCTTTCACTTGGACGGGGAATCGCAGGCCAAGCATTTGGGTCACTGGAAAAAAGGGTCGCAAGCTCTTCCTTCGAGCCTTTCCCTCTACGACGACCCCCTCCTTCCCGAGGGCGAGCACTCGGCAAAATTCGATGATGACGGATTCGCAACGAAGAAGCAAGCCCTCCTTGAAAAGGGAGCCGTTCGTTCCTTTTTGTTCGATTTAGTTTCGAGTGTGAAGTACCGTGGAAAACCGGGGAACGGGTTCCGTTTCTCCTACGAGGCTCCGCCGAAAGCCTCGTTCAGCAACCTGGTTCTGGAAGGAGGGGAACTCGGAGATGCCGTAAGCGAATGCGGCAATGGCGTCTACGTATCTTCTTTCTTGACGAGCGGCGCGAACGGCGTCACGGGCGACTTTTCTTTTCCGTTGCTCGTGGCCTTCCGCATCCGGAACGGCCAGCTTGCGGAAGGCATCCGGGGCGCGATGGTCCGCGGCAATTTCTTTGACGTTTTGAAAAACGCCGCATTTGAAAAAAAGCCCGAGTACCGTTTCGGGTTGAAAGCAGGAAGAATGAAAACGAACTTGAAGGTGGTTAGCTAACTGAATGGTAAGGCTTGAGGTATATTTTTTGGTTGGCTTGCAAGTGGTTTTGTAAAACATTCTGTTTGGACAACTGCACTCAAAATCTTCGCTCACTTTTTAGAAAACATTGCCACTTTCTGAGCAAACCAGCCAATCGCTTTCATTAAGCATACCTGCTTTCGTTTTGCTATTTCAAGACGGCGAAGTTCCCTTTTTTTTCATAACGATTATTATTTTTTTTCTTTACAGAATTAACGCAGGTCGTATGGCGAAGCAAAGTGTAACCTTCGAAACAAAGTTTATAGCACTACTGACAAGAAGAAACTGGAGGAATGTGAGAAAACCTGCGATACGGTGCATTGAATATAAGCGGGCCCTATCTAAACAAGTTCATTGGTGAAGAGCTTAAAATAAAAATACGGAAAAGATAAACTTTTTGGAGATACAATATTAACCAAACTAATAAATAAACAACCTACTAAAGATTTAGGGGTAGAATCTGGAATGGAGTTCGTAACTACAAAAAGGAAATATGGGGTAATTTCTGTTGCCCAAGCAAAATCCATAACTTTTGACTGGCTTAAACTAGGCAACCTTAGTTACGCCACAAAAATGGGACTCCCAGAGGTTGACGATAGATATCATGTTTGGCGAGTTCCTATATTAAACAATGAAATGGAACGAGTTGGTGAAGTGGTTATTGACGCCTTTTCTTCATTAGTTCTTCAAGATAAAACGACTAAAAAAGAACTTATAGAAGCTAGATTACTTGGCAGGCAAACAACTCAAAAACAGAATAATCAAATAGAAAACTACGTCATATCATCTCTTAGAAATACGGTTGCGTTAGGAGACGCTGAAGAAATACTAGCCCAATTACCTACTAATTCTGTCGATTTGGTTTTTACATCTCCTCCATACTTCAATGCAAGACCTGAGTATACAGACTACGTTGACTATGAGGATTACTTGCTAAAAATGAGGAAAATAATCCGCGAAATTTATAGAGTTCTTAATGAAGGAAGATTTTTCGTATTAAATGTTTCTCCAGTTTTAGTGAGAAGAACCAATAGAAGTGAATCCTCAAAAAGACTTGCAGTTCCCTTTGATTTTCATAGAATCTTTATTGAAGAGGGATTTGATTTTGTGGATGATATTGTTTGGGTGAAACCAGAAGGTGCTGGTTGGGCCACGGGAAGAGGAAGGAGATTTGCTGCGGACAGACAGCCGCTACAATACAAGCCTGTCCCTGTTACCGAATATGTCTTGGTCTATCGGAAACATACCGACAAACTAATAGATTGGAATATTCGTAAACACCCCGAACAAGATGCGGTTAAGCGGTCAAAGATAACTGGAGAATACGAAAAGACAAATGTTTGGCGCATCAAACCAGCTCACTCATCTAGACATCCTGCAATTTTTCCATCAGAATTAGCTTCGAAGGTAATTCAATATTATTCATTTATCGGAGATGTTGTGCTAGACCCATTTGCAGGCATAGGGACAGTTGGTGAAGCTGCGTCGAGGCTCGGCAGGCGTTTTGTTCTAATCGAAATAGACGAAAAATATGGAAGAGAGATTTGTAAAAACGTAGAGAAATGGCTGGGAA
>SBBD01000073.1 GCA_005239845.1 archaeon
GTCGCTGCTAATGCCCTGTGCGTGGCCCTCGTAGTTGAGTATGAGCCTGTGGCGCAGCACGTCGTGGGCGACGTCCTTCACGTGCTGGGGGGTCGCGAAAGTGCGGCCCTGCATCAGAGCGGCCGCCTTGCTGGCAATAAAGAGCGAAATGCTCGCGGGGGGAGGCTCCCCACTGGAGCAGTCAGGCGGCGAGCGCAGGCGAAGCGATTATGCAACCGAAACTGAAAAAAAGGCGATTGGCCCAATAGGGCCTGCCGGACCTAAGAAGCCTCATTCTCACGCGATTTCCTTTAATTCGAAGCAGTGAACCGGCCTTCCATCGTAACGGGTTATTCGCTTGCGGAACGTCTTGGCAAATACGCCATAATGTTCTTTCCGGCCGCGGTCATGCCACTCCACTTTTTCTGCCTTGGCGGCCAGCTTCCGCGTTATTTCTTCTGCATCCACCCCCTCGGACCACTTGCATTCGGCGAAGAGAATTGTCTTCGTGGCCTCGTCAAGGGTTACGAGGTCAATTTCCTCGACTACGCGTCTTCCATCCTTTCTTGAATGCCCCCACCACTTGCCGATTTTGTCGTAAGGAATCTTCTCCTGCCGCGACAGGTATTGGGCGCAAACCTGTTCGAAAACAACTCCGACAAAGGAATTCAAACCGCGTTCGATTGACGGAAGCACGTCCTGCACGCGGCCGGCCTCCAGTTCGCTCCTATGCGGGTAGACGAACTTGAACCAGAAGGCAAAGAAATTGTCGTCAATGAAATAGAGGCTTTTCTTGGAGTTTTTTTCAGTCACCGGATTTATTTTGCGCACGAGTTGCAGTTCCTGCAGGGTATGCAGGTATTTGGGCATGTCCTTGGCATTCACCCGCGCGGCATTCGCGATGTCAGTGAGCTTCGCGTTCCTCGACATCGCCTCGAGAATTGAGAGGTAGGTGGGCGGCTCGCGGAGTTCCTCGCGCAGGAGAACCTCCGGCTCGCTGTAGAGGACCTCCCCCTTTGCCAGGATGCGATCCCCGATGTTTTTCAAGATGCCTTTGCCGTCAAACCGAGCGGCGTAAGCGGGAATGCCGCCGAAAACCGCGTAAGCGGCGACGGCTTCATCCAATGGCGCCCGCGGATAGAACCCGCGAACTTCAGTGAACTGCATCGGCTTCACTAGCCAGTCGCCCGTGCGCCTCCCGTACAACGGGCTTTCGTAGCTCAAGACTCCTTTGAACATCATCGACATGCTGGAACCGCAAAGGATGAGGAAAACGCCCGCATTACCCAGGATTTCGTCTATGGCGCGCTGAAAAACAGACGGAATGCCGGAGTCCTTTTCAACCAGGTAGGAAAACTCATCCAAGACGACCACTAGCTTGCCGCTGCGGGCCGAACCGCGGGCGAGTCTGTTCCTCACGTAGCCAAACACTTCATCAAAATTCGCGGCCTTGGGAGCAGTGTCATTGAAGTGGAGTGCGCAGGTTTGCGCAAAACGCTGGGCATTGCTCGCAGTCCCTCCCTTGTCGCAAAGGAAATAAATCCCGTTTTTTCCAGCGGCGAAGTGGTTGAGCAGCTCCGTCTTCCCAACCCGGCGCCGCCCGTACAAAACCGCAACCTGCAGGCCCGGCCTCCGGTAAAGCCTTTCAAGGAACTCCAGTTCCGTTCGCCTGTCGACAAAAGAATTTATCCGATCCACAAGATTATCTTTATAATCCGAATAATTTAAGCCTTTCGGTAGGGGGTTTGAAGCGGCTTCTGCACCGTTGCCTCGCTTTACGGCACGGGAACGCGCTCCAAGAGCTCGGCGATAATGGCGTCGCTCGTGACTCCCTGCGCTTGTCCCTCGTAGTTGAGTATGAGCCTGTGGCGCAGCACATCGTGCGCAACTTCCTTCACGTGCTGGGGGGTCGCGAAAGTGCGGCCCTGCATGAGCGCAGCTGCCTTTGCCGCAATGTACAACGAGATGCTGGCGCGGGGAGACGCACCCCATTCGACGTATTTTCCTTTTGAAACACCGTGCTTGCGGGGGTTGCGGGTCGCGTCAACAAGCGAAACGACGTACTGCTCGGTGCGCTCGCCCAAATAAACTCTTTTAACTAGCGCTTGCAGCTCGAGAATGCGGCCGGGCGAAAGCACGGGCTTCACGCCGAAGTCGTCGAAGGACTTGAGGGAAACGTTTTGGTCGAGAATGCGCTTCTCGCCGCTCTTGCCGCCGTATTCCACAATCGACTTGAAGAGAAAGCGGTCTACCTGTGCCTCGGGCAGGGAATACGTGCCCTGGGCTTCAATAGGGTTTTGCGTTGCAATCACGAAAAACGGTTTCGGAAGCGGAAAAGTTTCCTGGCCTATTGTCACTTGCCGCTCCTGCATTGCCTCGAGGAGAGCCGACTGCACCTTGGGCGGAGAGCGGTTGATGCCGTTCGCGAGCACGAAGTTCGCGAAAACCGGTCCTTTCACCACGTAAAACCCGCGGTCCTTGCTGTACGCAGTAATGCCGACTATGTCGCTTGGAAGCAAATCCGGAGTGAACTGAATGCGCTTGAAGTCGCAGCCGCTCAACGAGGCGAGCGTGCGCACCATGAGCGTTTTCGCAGTGCCCGGCATGCCTTCTATGAGCACGTTGCCGTCGCACAACAAGCCCATGAAAAGCCTTTCGAAAACCTCTTCCTGGCCTACTATGGTCTTCGAAGCTTCTTTCCTCACGCGCTCCGCGATTTGCTTGAACCAGCTTATTTTACCGTCGCTAAGCTTTTCCACTCTATAAATCACCTTACTCGCGCAATCACTTCCTTCACGACGTCCTCGGTCTTGATGCCCTCGGCCTGCGCCTCGTAGTTGAGGACGATGCGGTGGCGCAGGCAGTCGAGTGCGACTTCGCGAACGTCCTGCGGGCTCGCTTCGCTCAGTCCCCTTGCAAGCGCGTTCGCCTTGACTGCTATGTACAAGGAAATGCTGGCGCGGGGGGAAGCGCCCCATTCGATGTACTTGCCATGCCGCAATCCGTATTCTCTGGGGTGCCGCGTCGCGTCAACTAGGGACACGATGTAGTCCTTCAAGTTCTCGCTCGCGTCCACCTTCAAAACCGCATTCTGCAACTCCTTTATTCTCTCGGGGGATAAAACGGGCTTGACGCCGAAGTCCTCGAATCGCGCGAGCGAAATGTTTTGCTTGAGCACGCGCGCCTCCTCGTCAAGGCCGGGGTAGGAAATCAAGAGCTTGAACAAAAACCGGTCGAGCTGCACTTGAGGCAGGGGATAGGTACCCGCTTGCTCGATGGGATTCTGAGTAGCCATCACGAAAAACGGCTTGGGCAACGCGTAACTCTGCGGCCCTATGGTCACTTGCCGTTCCTGCATTGCCTCGAGCATAGCAGACTGCACCTTGGGCGGAGAACGGTTGACTTCGTCACCGAGAATGAAGCTAGCGAAAACCGGGCCCTTCACCACGTAAAATCCTTTCTCGTGCGAGTAGGAAGACAAGCCGATGATGTCGCTCGGAAGCAAATCGGGCGTGAACTGAATGCGCTTGAAGTCACAGCCGCTCACTCGCGCCAGCGAGCGGA
>SBBD01000120.1 GCA_005239845.1 archaeon
GCTATGAAGAACTCGACGACGAGGACCTCCTGGCCAGCCTAAGATCAGGGTTCATCCGGTCCGGCGCAAAAGACGTCAAAGTCGAAAAAGGCCTGTTTTCGACGAACCACCGGGACGTAAACATTACGTGGAACACGGTCAGCGGAACCTATACCGACGAAAATGATATCGAGCGCCTATGGGTGCGATTCATCGGGTTTGCGCCGGACAACAAAGTGGCGGCGCTGGATCTTGACGTTGAAGCGATAACTGGCGAAGAAAGCCTTGCAGTGGCTAAGGAAATGGCGGAAAGCTTCACCATCGTAGCCTCCGAAATCGAATCCTCCGACCTAGAAAGCGGCTTTGTATAAAGGGGGAGCGGACGTCCAAACCATTTCAATCAACTTTTAGTTTATTTCCCGTCTTCCAAACGCTTATATAGCCCCTACGGCGCTGTCCTTTTGGAGGGGAAAAATGAGGGTTGCCTTGATGGGAATCGTGCTGGCTAGCTTGCTCTTCCTCCTCGTTTCTGCCGATGCGGAAAGCCACGCGTATGGCATGTCGTTCTGCGCGGATGGGAATTCCCTCGGGTTTGGTCCTTCTTCTGGCGCGTGTTCGGGATGGGGGCAAACGGCCCGGCAATCAAGAGGTGTTTTATGGTGAAGTTTTATTTCTGGTAAGTTTTTCTTTATCGTTCTTTTGCTTGGGGGGATAGTGGTTGCCGCGCCGGTTTCTCCTACTGTGGAACAGGAGTGTTGGCCTGCCGAGAATGGAAGGAACGTGTGTGAAGCCAAAATATACTCGGACAACGTGTTCTTCCAAGCGGGAGGCCAGTGGGTGAGCGTGCAGCAGGGCACGTCCCTCGCATGGAACGATTCGTTGCAGGGTTTCGTCCTTTCTTTCCCGCAAGGCACTGCCGTCATCGTTCCGTTTCTTGAAAAGGAGGGACAAAAGATGTACGCCAACGACCTGCAAACGATGGGCTTGGCGGCGTCCAGCCAACCCGTATTAACGGAAAGTCGTTTTCAGCGAAAATTCGCTTGGGAAATTGCGGGTTTGCCGGATGTTGCGGATTCGCAACCTCAAGCGTTTGGCTTCGAGGTAACGCCGTTGACGGAAGGCTTGACTATTGAGGAAAGGGGAGATGGCTGGGATTTTGGTGGAACGATTCACTTGTCTTTCGCCGACTTGTTGCAAAGCGGGTTTGTGCAGGACCGCATTAACGCGAACGAGGCGAGGTTTACGAAAGTTTCGGCGAACGTTGTGGAGGGCCGGCTTTCCCTCGACCCGACCATACGACTTTCAAGTGGAAACGTTAGCGTGGACTACTATTCTTCAGATAATACGGCGCCGCGTCCAGACTACGTTTTCTTAATCAAATGGAATATTACGGGCGTTCCGGCTGGCGCGACAGTCCACAATTCGACCATGTGTTTCTATTATTACAGCGACCAAGAATTTGTTGCCGACAGCGACTTGAACTTGACGCGAATAGAAAACCAGACGTGGACGTGGGCGAACAAGGACACCGCGCTTTTACGCACGCAGACGAATAACCAGTCTAGCGATCCCTGGACTTTTCCTGACGGCGGCGGCCCCGCAGCTTTAAAGTGGTGGTGCGCGAATGCCACGCGAGGCTTTAAAGTGGATTACGGTTTGGGGAACACTTTTTCTTCTTGGTGGTTTGAAGACCCTGACGCCTACTTCAATCAGGAGAATACTCCAGTAGAATCCGGCGATTTATACTTCGGGCGCTCGCTTTCTCCTGCCATATTTGCTTCCTCTTCTTATGCAAACGTGTCTATCCGGCCTTATTTGAACGTGACGTATGATGCGGAAGCAAATCCTCCCGTAGTAAACCTTTCAAGTCCCTTGAACGGTTCCGAGATAGGAGACAAGTGGCTTACGCAAAACTTTAGTGCTTACGTCTCCGACGCTTCCAATATTTCCAGCGTAAGGTGGTGGAGTGATTTCAGGAACGGGACGTGGAGGCTGGAACTATCGAATACGACGAACATGCCTGCAAACCCCCAGCAATACAATTTTTCGTTCAATTTCTCGAATTGGAGTAACGGGGGCGTAATTACTACCGTAAACTTGTCTAATTCTAATGGCAGGGCATTGTCCGGTAATTCTACTCACTTTTTCATGTCTTCGTACCAAGACGACCAACTTAGATGGTTCTACCGCAACGGAACTTACATAACCAATTTTTCTTTACCTCCAACAAATTTCATTACAGACCAAGACGTAAATGCCACGCACATGGTTTTCGTGGATGGCGTCCTTAATGCTCTTATCCTAGCTTACCAGAACGGAACCTACATAAGCAATTGTTCTCTCGGCTCGTTAAGTGCAGGTGTGCCTATGGGCGTTGCCTTCGCTCCAGACAACACGACAGTATGGGTTTCGTATGACGATGCTACAGAACGAGTTTTCCACACAAACTTCGCTTGCGCTAACCTGCAAAACTGGACGCTGCCCGATTCGAATCCAGGCTATCTCACGATTAACGCTAATAACCTGAGTTGGATGTACGATTTTTTTACGTATCCAGACCAAGTAATGGCAATCAATTTGACGGACGGCTCGAACCCGTACAACATTACGAGTTTCAGAATCTATACGGAAGCCACTAGCGAATTAAATACGCCTGGGCTTTTCGTAGACAAGTGGGATTCTTATCCTGAACACCTTTACACGACGATTGCCAGTCCTACGAACAGATTGTTATCGGTCATGAGAAAATTCGCTGGAAACCTTACTTGGAACGTGGTAGCCTGTGATGTGTATAGTAATTGCGCTTTCAACGCTACTAACTACACGTTTTATTTTGACTTAGTCGTATCGAACGAGACGCTGGCAAGGCAGGCAATAGTGGATGGGGTTAACCAAGTGATTCCGGCTGCTGACAAGTCTTTGGGGCAGCGCGTTTATCTCCGGTTTGATAATGGGACGCAGAAGAATGGAAAGTTTGACGTGGTGGCCGTTTTTGGGACTCAGACGTGGGCGTTCAATTATTTGACGGGAAGCGAGTCGTATGCGGAAGTGAGCAGTTTGAGGCAAGTGGTAAACGCGTGGCAAAACACGAGTTTGACGTATTCGCAGATTGTGGGACAAGTGGCGGCTTACATCAACCAAACCAAGCAATAGCGTATCCGCCCTTTGTTTCCAGTGTTTGAAAATCCTACTGGTGAGAGACTGTAGCAAGAGGCATTACCAGCGCCTCTTTTCACCAGCTGAACTCAGAACAAGCTGGGCTTCGAGTACAGGAGGCCCTTGCGGTTGCGCAGGAAGCGCTGCGAATACCAGTCCACAAACCCGTAAGCGCCATCAAACGCGAGGAAGGCAATTAGGTATACGGGCTGGAAAATGCCCGTGAACACGAGCACCGCCATCATGATCTTCATCGTAAACCGGAAGTAGAAAAACTTTTTCACGAAACCATTTGTGCCCCACCGCTCCACCTCGTCATTCCCCCACTCGTCAATCAAAGCGGCCACCGTAAGGAAAAAGATGGAAAACATGTTCAACGAGACGGTTGCGGCTTGAGAAAGGCGGATGAAAAGCGGAGTGCCCAACACCAGTAGGATGCCAACGTAAAAAGCAATGTTATCGATTTTCCTGGTAATAGCGACGCCTAGAACGATCGAAATAAGAATGGTGGCGGAAGGAAAATCGACCGCGATAAAATAGCCCATCAGCAAGCCGCAGAGCACGGAAAGAACGAAGGCTACAGGCTTGCTGAACACCTTCTCATCAAACACTTGGTCAATGTACTTGATGCCTCCACCCAAAAAAGCGTAGCCTAGCACGAACAAGAGATTCTGCCAAGAGAGCAGGGTTTCCGTGGTAAGCATGGCGGGTCACGTGCGGCGGGTTACTTGCGTTCTGTGCAATGGGTTACACCCACCCGGCCTTTTTTAACATTGCGTTTGCCTCCCCTTTTTCCCTGAACCACGACATCAACTTTTAGTTGATTTCATTTTTACCAAACCCATATTACTACTGCTTGGGAGATAAGTGTGCGAGGAAAACCAATGGAAACGGTGCATTCTCGCGCAGTCCGGTTCAAGCCGGGCTACCGGAAGCTGAAGTGGGTTGTCATCATGCTGGGGGGCTTCCTGGCCGGGTTTTTGGCCAGCGGCCTCATAGCATGAAGCATGGCGGGAGGGAGGTTCAACAAGAGAGGCTTCGGATTCTCTTTGCCTCCATCGGTTTGTTTGCCGCTGCCTTTCTTCCTCCCCCCTCCTGCCCTTTTCAAAATACGTGCTTACGTCTCCTTCCAAAACCCTTAAATAACCTCTCACGTTATATAACTTGGATTGTTATGCGTGACTTGAATGAAAGAGGACGATTCGACGATTCGCTTAGACGCTTCAGGCAAGCATTTCGTGCGGTTTATTCGGAGGTTTGAGAAAGGATTGAAGGATTTTGTCATCATATATTTCGTGAAAGAGGGTGAAGCACCCATGGAAGTGGTTCGGTTTGACTGTTCGCATGGCTTCGCCCATCGCGACATCCTGTATTTGCCGCAACACGAAAAGGAAAGAAAAAAGGGGTTGCCGGGAACTACTCTGAAAGAGCAAATGGATTACGCGTTCAATGACGTGTTCAGGAATTGGAATCGCTATTATGGCGAGCACAAGAGGTGGAAAAAATGAGGCTGTCTGCGTTTGTCATCAAACTTGGAGACTTTGAAGATTTCAAGAAAGACGCGTTGAACTCGATCGACCAGCCTCCGCGCGGTTATCATTTGCTTTATTTGACTCCGAAGCAGGTGCCTTCCATGTTCACGGAGCAGCGCCTGCGCCTCTTGAAGGCCATCCACGAACACCCCGAAATGGGCATTACGCAGCTCGCGATGCTGCTGGGTAGAAAACAGGAAGCCATTTCGAGGGACGTGGGCTTGTTCCGGATGCTAGGGCTAATCAAGAAGGAAAAGGACGCGCTTCCCGAAAAGAAAGCGAACGTCAAGCGCACGCCAACCCCCTTTTCACTGAATATTTTATTCTAATTTTTCGTTGGGGTGTCGTTTTCTAGATGTCTTTTCCGCACAAGGAATACGAAAAACGCCTCGGTTACCTCTGAATCAGCGTTTTTTCTTCCTGTCCTTCCATCGTAGTTTTGGGTTGGAAAGCAGTTTCCGTACCCCCTCAGGATCCCAAATCCAGATAATGCGGCCGTCCTGAACAACAATTTTATTGGAGTGTTCCAAGTAGTCCAGTATGGTGCAAAACGTCTGGTACATCATTTTCTTCGGCAGGCTCCGCCACAACTGCGTCTTTGTCGGATATTCTTCGGCGCCAGCAATCGCTTTTTCCACCATGAGCACGGTGTCTAGGCGAGGGTAACGGAGCACCTCGTCTTCCCATCTTTGCACTTGTTTCTGCGTTTTCATAATTATATCTTTTGATATAATTACTTAATAATCCTATCGTTGTCCAGTTGTTTTTAAACCTTGCACGTCCCTAACTCCTGGATGCCTTGTGGAAAGAGCCGATTTCCTTTCAGAGAGGCCTGATGCTATCGTAGTAATTACTGCATAAGCGGCTTCCGCTCGCGAGGAGGCCTGCATATGAAGGGTATTCCTTTTATGGTGTACGACCAAAAGCGCATCGAACAAGAAATTTTGGAGTTCTGGGAGAAAAATCGAGTGCCGCAAAGGCTGGCAGAGCAGCGCAAGGCAGCAAAGCCCTTCTTTTTGTTAGATGGGCCGCCGTATGCGAATGCGGAAGCGCACGTGGGGCACGTGAAGACTACTGCAAGCAAGGACGTTTGGAGCCGCTACCTGCAAATGAAAGGATTTTCGAGCTACTTGCAGCCGGGCTTTGACTGCCACGGCTTGCCCACGGAAGTCATGGTGGAAAAAGAGCTTGGCATTAAGAGCAAGCAGGACATCGAGAAAATCGGCATTGAGACGTTTGATGCCAAGTGTCTAGAGAAAGTGGTGAATACGGAAAAGAGCTGGATGCAGTACTACCGCCTGCTCGGGGCGTGGAGGCATTACTTCGAGCCCTACTTCACGTACAAGGACTACTACATTGAGAGCGGGTGGTGGACGGTAAAGCGGCTGCAGGAAAAGGGCTTGCTGGTGCAGGGAACAAAGTCAGTGTATTGGTGCCCGCACTGCGAGACCACGCTTTCGGGGTACGAGGTCAGCGATTCCTACAAGGACGTGGAGGACCCCAGTATATTTGTTAAGTTTAAAGTGAAAAAAGGGGTGCTGGACGGCAAAAGTAGTTCGGGACAAGGGACGGATGGCTTGAAAGAAACGCCGAATGAGTTTTTGCTGGTGTGGACGACGACGCCGTGGACGCTGCCGAGCAACGTCGCGATTGCCGCGCATCCTGCAGAAAAGTACGTGCGGGCAAGACTGGGAAAAGAAGTGTTTGTTTTCGCAGAAAAGCGCCTTGCTTTTTTGGAGGAAAAACTGAAAGCAAAGTTCGAGACGTTGGAATCCTTCGAGGGCAAAAAGCTGGACGGCTTGGAGTACGAGCCCGTTTTTACGGTGGGAGGAAAACCCATCGCTTCGCTTGCAGGGCACCAATTCCGCGTCATCATGAGCATTTCCATCTTGACGCACAAGAAATACAAAAAGCACCACCTCAAGCACGCCACCCGCCGCGAGCTAAGCGAGGAAAAGCAGCTGGAGCAGTTGACGGGCACCGAGGAAAAGGAAGAGTACGCGGAATTTGTTTCGATGAATGAAGGCACGGGGCTGGTGCA
>SBBD01000050.1 GCA_005239845.1 archaeon
CCGCTTTTCCCTTCCTTGAGCAATTGCAAGAGCACCATGTCGAACTTCTGGAGCTTGGGCTGCCTTGCCTTCCTTTTTCCCATCCTCTTCTTTCGCTTGGGCTTTTCTGCAAATGCGGTCAAGGGCTTGACTTCCTCTGCCGGCTTCTCCGCAATTTCTTCCCTCATCTTTCTTCCACCACGGCAAACGCTACCTCATAAAACTCGCTCTCCTTTACTTTGAAGGCCTTTTTCTGCAGTTGCCTTCCCTCCTTTTTCAAGGGATCCACCACGATGGCTACATGGAATGGTTCCGTGAAGTACTTTTCCTGCGTTCCCACGTCCGTCCCCGACAAAAAGCAGCCGTACCCCGGATGCGAGTGCAGCCACCCCACCACCATTTTTTTTCCGTGCTTCTTCAGTTTCTCGGCCAGCTTTCCAAACGCGTCCCTGGCAAACCGCACGCTTACGGAAGTCGCATCGTTTTCCGCCGTAACGAATTCTTCCACCACCACGTATTCTTTTCCTTTCCAAGCATACCGGTCCCCGAGCAAGAGGCCCATAGCTTCCTTTCCTCGCTTCGCCATCTTCACGACGTGCTTTTCCGCTTCCTGCATGGCTTGCAGTTCAATGTACGCTTCAAATTCAGGCATTTATTGCATTCCCAGAAACTTTTTCACGCGCTTGTGCAACGGATTTTCCTCTCCTTTCTTCTCCTGTACGAAATGCTTTCCTTTCTCGAGGGGAGTGATGTCCTGCAAAGCCTGTTCCCGCAGCTTCTCGGCCGCCTGGTCCCCGGAAACGGGAAAAGCTTCCTCTTTCTTTTCGCCTCCCCTTTTTTCCTTGAGTCCCTTGAACATGACGTGTTCCGGCCCTTTCTCTTCCCCTTCCTCCTCGCGCTTTTCGAGCATGAGGCTGTAGTCCTCTTCTTTTACGACGCGTGGGCGCTTGCGCTCATTCACTTTAAGGACTTTGGGCTTGCCTGCCATGCCGTTTTTCCCCTCCTCTTATCCCGACACTCCCCTCTCGCTCGTTCCGCCCCTTCTAGCTTCTTCCCAGCCTTTCCTCCCTCCCGCTTCCCTCCAGCCTCCTTCTTTCTTCTTACCGCCCTTTCCTCTCCGCCGCGCTTGACACTACTAAAAGCGAAAGGGATTAATAGTTATGCAGGGTTTTTACTCGTTGGTTTAAGGTGGTGCTCATGGCGGAATTCCAGATAAAAGTGAACCACACGACGGCAGGCAAGGAGACTGTACTCGCCGTGGAACCGGGCTTTACGGTTTCCAGCATCCTGGAAGTGCTTACGGAAACCCTTCAGCTGAAAGACCGTTTCGTCCTGGCCACGAATGAGAACAAGATTCTCGACCCCGCCCTCACGCTGGAAGAAGCGGGAATCAAGGAAAACGATGTCCTGCTACTCATGCCCGACCCGACCGGAGGCTAAGTTTTCATTGCTTTCACCTGACCCTGCTTGTTTCCTTCCTTTTCTTCCCTTTCCCCTTGTCTCCCGGTTCCGATAGGTGCTTGTTTTTCCATGGCTTTTCTTCCGGACGCCGTCTTCCAGCGCCGTTTGCAGAGCGAGCACGAGCAGATGAGGAAAAGCGGCTTTTCGTTCTCCGTCAACCCTTCCCTCACGGAGTATGAGGTATCCCTTCAGGCGGCTGGATTTGCTCGCCAAGGCGGACGCGTCTTTCCCCAAAACTCGCACCGCTTCAAATTTATTGTAAAGAGGGACTACCCTTATGCCGGCGGGCTCGACGTTATCTGGCAGACGCCCATCTTCCACCCGAACATCAGGGAAAGCGACGGCAAGGTCTGCATTCAGTTAGTGAACGAGTGGAGCGCCGCCCAAACGCTTGCAGCGGTATGCAAGGCCGTGGAGCACCTGCTGGAAAACCCGAACCCGCGTTCTCCCTTGAACATCGAGGCCGCGCGCTTCTTCGACGAGAATCCTGACGCGTTCAAGGGGAAATACGAGTTCAAGCGCCCCAAAGTGATTGTGCGATGAAAGGAAAGCCGCGCGTCATTTCCGTCAAGGAAAAACCCGTTTTGCAGCGCCCGCCTCCACTGGAAACGACGCACCGGTTCCTCTATAAACGCTTGCCCCCCAAACGCCTGTAAGTGACCGTGAGCATTCAAGGCGAGCGATGTGATCAACGAGGCAGCCATACAAAAGGCGGTAAAGGAAATCCGGGACAGCGAGTCCAAGCTCGCGCAGCTCGCCAGCCGCCTCAACGCGCGGCCTCCTTCCTTTCACGCGAAAGACATCCTGGAACCTGAACTTTCCTACCCCGTACAAGACCAAGAAATCGATGGTGCGATTGCCGCAGTAGACGGGGGAGTGCTTTCCCAAGAACTGCACTCCATTGACCTTCTCCTCGTCCGTTCTGCTTCGGTTGTCTTTCATTACCACGGAAAGCTCTCCTCCTACGACTTCATCCCTTCCCGTTTTCCTCCGTACGAAATCTTCCACCCGGCCGCGCTTGAGAACCACGAATTCGCGTGGTACAAAAACCTGAAGCGCCTGAACGCGGAAGCCTTGAGGGCCATCGAGACCGTGAAAAAACAGCCCCTCCTTGCGCTCTTGATGGACGGTTCCATTGTTCCCCAGCCTTCCGACAAGCCGCCCCGCTCTTCTCTTCTTTACAGCGAATACGAATTCCTAGTCCGTAACCTGCACGAACTCTACCACCTATGCGAGGAGAAAGGCTGCATGCTCCTCGGAGTAATCAAGGACTCGAAAGGCAAGCATTTCCTTAACCTCATAAAACGCGAACTTCAACTTGCCGAGCCTGAGCAAACCATCCTTCAGCGCACAAACGATACCTCGTTTATCTACTCCCTCCTCCAAGAAAAACAGCGCACGTTCGCCTTCCGCTACTCCAGCATCGCCGACCACCCTGTGCTCAAGGACTTGACGGAATACCGCGACAGCATCTGCAGTCTTTACGTCAAGCCCGTGCAATTGGACCGGCCCCTGAGAATAGACTTTCTTTTGCCCAGAAAACAAGAACCAACTGCTTCCCCATTCTCCCAAAAGGTTGCCGACCTCATTTACTCCCTCAGCAAGCACAACAAGCACTACGCCTACCCTCCCATCCTCATCGAGGCAGACTTGCATGCCATGATGCAGCCGAAGGAGATGGACATCGTCTACCGCAAGCTCTCCTCTTCCTTGGGTTTCAAGCCCTCCATCCTGGAACTGCGCCGCAACACGCGGCCTTTCCGGTAAAGCGTGTTTTTGATTACGCTTTCTTCCTTTTCATGATTCGCACTACGCCTTTCGTAGCATCCACTTCCACCCGAACCGCGGGGAACCTGGGTTCCCCCTCAGTTTGAGGGTCTTCCTGATCCCCCTCCTAGTTTTCGAACTACGCCTTGGCTTCCTTCGGCGTTGACTTCCACCCAGTCACCCGTCTGGAGCACTTTCGTGGCCTTGTGCGTCCCAACAACGCAGGGCACCCCGAACTCTCTGGATATGACGGCCGCGTGAGACGTAATGCCTCCCTCGTCCGTAACGATGGCTGCGGCTTTCCTGGCCAACACCACCATGCTCGGCTGCGTCATCGCCGTTACCAAAATGTTGCCTTCCCTGCACTTGGCGGCGTCCTCCAGCAATTCCTTGATTCCGGCGTTCAGCACGACAAAAGCCCTCCCTTCCGTTTTTCCCTTGCTGGCCACGACGCCCTTTACCTCCGCCACTTCCTCCAAATCAAAAAAGTGCGGCAGAACTGATTTTACAACTGTTTTCGCTGCTTCTCCTTCCACGCATTTGAGTTCTCCTTCAAAATTATGATACGCGTAAAAGGCCTTCCTCTTCCTCATTTCCTGCAACGACGGGGTTTTTCCCGTCCTCAATGCTTGCCTCATATCGTACAAATCATACGCGCCCATCAATTCCTGCAATGAAACGCCCATTCTCCTGGCCACTTCCTCGAACAGCTTCCTAAACCCCGTTTCTGCGCCGGCCCACGCATTCTTTAACTCAAAACGCTCGATGCCCAGGTCCCTCAAGAAAAAGGCAAGGTTCTCAAGCCGCTGGTCCCCAATCCTTTCCGCAATGCCTTTCTGCTTCTTGTTTATTTCGTCAACTCCCTCTATAATTTCCATCATTCTTTTCCGGATCCTCTCCTTTCCTTCCTTTTGGAATTCTCGGATTCTCGATTTCAAGTATTCGGCGTTCGTTTTTTCGTCGTAGCTGTTGTAGAACAAGAGCCCGAACTCCTCCACGTGTCTGTCCAATTCCTGTATTTTTTCCTCGAGTGCCAATTGCATCAGTGCAAGCTCTTCGCGCTTGAGCACGTCCAACAGGTTCGGCTGCAACAGGAGGGCGGCAGCTTCTTCCATCATCCCTTTCTTGGCCAGCTCCTTCTTCAAGTGTTCGAAGGGCCCTTGCGTGAACTCGGGGCGGCTGTAATTAAAACAACCCGTTATGGGGACGAAAACCCGTTCGTATTCCTCCAAGTAGCCTGCCAGGATTTCATTCGACTGCTTCCGCACATCCTCCTGTCGAGTTTTTTTCAGGAGCGCATCGAATTCGTCCCGTAGTGTTTTCCCCTTCTTCAACACGTCTTTTTGGAACTCTGGAGCGTAATAGTTTTTTTCCGCGAATTCGCCGTACGCTTTGATGAGGGGCTCGGAAATGTAGGCGGCAACCACTCCCTCCTTCATCACATAGATTACGTCTCCGTTCGTGCCCACGATGCGGTTGGCTTCCAGGAACTGATTGGTCCACAGGCGTGCATAGGCCGCCGACATGCGTTCCTCCCATTGAAAAACGAAATCCATGCACACATTCCTTTTTTTCCTTGTGGCCCCTACTCTTTTCTCCTAAAGGTTTTCCTTCTGGTGCATTCCTGCATACAATTCATCGGCTTCCTGTGCGAGCTTGAAGAACACCATCTGCGCCACCTTCGCCCTTTTTTTCAGCCTTAATCCTTTCGGGTTGCCAACGTACAGTGTGCTTTCTCCCTTGCCGTTGTAGCCGGGGTCCCAGAAGCCCTGGTGCAAAATGCAGCCGCACCGCATGAGCGAAGAGCGTAAGATGGTCTGGGCAGCCAAGTCTGCCGGCATCCGCACCTCTTCCGCATACTGTATTTTGTACATTCCCTGCCTCAATTCCAGCCATCCATTCTTTTGCCACGCCAGTTCCTTTACTCTACTTATTTCCCTATTCTTATTATCAAAATCCACGCTTCCTTGGCTTTCAAACGCAAACACCTTCTCCACGGTCAAATCAAAGCCGGCAGGCTGCAGCTGTTCCTTCACCTCCACATAACCTGAAATCAGTTGGTCCTTCAGTATTCTCTCCAAAATCTGCTGCTTGTTGAGAATCATTTTTCGTTCACTCTCGCCAAAAACATTTTTTTC
>SBBD01000091.1 GCA_005239845.1 archaeon
GCCCCGCCGGCTGCCATTGCGGCGGCGATAGCGGCTCCGAAAACGACCGCCAAAATGATGGTCGGAATAATCCACACGAGAACGGCTTTCAAGGTGTCGAAGCCGTAGATTTCCTTGTGCGCGAGCGTCAGCAAGTAGAGGCCGTACAAGTTCACGAGGATGCCGACAAGGGGAATGACGGACAGGATGGTGATGGGGGCCATGAAGAGTGCTGTTAAGTAGAATTGCTGTTCGAGGGTTCCCTGCCCTCCCAAAATTTTTGCAATGATCCAGAGCACCAATGCAGAGATCAGTGAGACAATGATTCCCATGATGACGTAGACAACGGGGACGACGATGATGGCAGCCATTCCGAAGCCGACCAACATGGCGGCGCCTGGCAGCGTGGCAAAAGCTGCTGACATGAACGCAAACACCAACCCGAAAAGAATCCCAATGATTGCAAAGGGCACGGCCAAATACTTGGCTCCTTCAGAAAAACTCGACTTTGCTTTTTCTTCCGCGAACGTCTCTTTCGGCTTTGTGAGAACTGCCTGCCACACGTCAAACATTCCCATGCTACCACCTTTACGGCAAAACCCTTTTTTCCTTCCGCCAGGTTATTGCCGAACTTCCTTACGTCACGCACTATTAAAGCCTTATTTGTGCATCACGTGAGGCATTTTGAGTGGAGGGGCGTTCTATCCTTCCATTCTTTTTATTCCTTGGCCAACAAGTACGCATGCGTGGCATCCGCAATTTCCGCTTGCACAAACGAACCCAATTCAAGTGCGGCATGGGCCCGTGGTTTCACCAGAACCGTCTTGTAGCTATCGTTCCTTCCCGCCACGAACCCTCTCTTTGCGTATTCCGTCAAAAGAACTGTAAACTGCTTGCCAATGCTTTCTCGGTTGATTTCCCTCGCCATCTGGAGGGCTACTCGGCTCATTTCCTCCGCCCTTTGCTTTTTCACTTGCGAAGACACTTCCTTCATTTCCGCCGCCTTCGTTCCCTCGCGCTTCGAAAACTTGCTTACATTCACCACGTCAAACCTCATTTCTCTCAAGAAAGCCATGGACTCTTGATACTGTTCCTCCGTCTCTCCCGGAAACCCGACGATCATATCGGTTCCAACCATCAGATTCGGCACCGCTTCTCTCATCCTTGCAATGAGCTTCCTGCACTGCTCCACCGTATATGTTCTCTTCATCCGTTGCAATACTTCATCGCTCCCGCTCTGAACGGGTACATGCAAAAACTTGTACACTTTCGGCAATTGCAGCGCTTCCGCCAACTCGCCTGCATACGTTTCCATGTGCTGCGGAGACCCCATACCTATGCGTATGCGGAAACGGCCTTCCAGCCCATTCAGTTCCTTCACCACTCTGGCCACATTGGTCTTTAAGTCAAACCCGTAACACCCCATATCTTGGGAGCACAACTGGATTTCCTTTGCCCCCTTCGCAACTGCTCTCCGCGTCTCTTCCATTATCCTTTCCATCGGCTTGCTCTCGAACGCTCCCCTCGCGAGCTTGGTGGCGCAAAAAGTGCACGCGCTCAGGCACCCGGAAGATACCTGCAGCCTCGCAATCACTCCCCTCCCCGTGTTTTCGACATTAAATTTTGAAGAGAATTTTCCGCCCATTTCAACACGACTAAACCCGTTTCCATTTTCCCCTTCTGCCATTCCTTCTTCTCCTATTCCGTTTCCCTCTCGCCTTCCGTTTCCGTTGGCCTCATCCCTTCGCTGCAAGAGCCCGGGTATCTTCCCTATGCTGTTCGGGCCCACATACCCCAACGCGTTCGGTGCATACTTTTCCACCTTCTTCAGATTCATTGCAGGAAGGCAACCGGACACGACGACTTTCTTTCCCTGCCTTTCCAGTCCTTGCAAGTAATGCAAGATCTTGTTTTCCGTTGCTTCCTTCACGCCACACGTACTTACGACAACGATTTCCGCCTCTTCTTCCGCAAGAACGGATTCGTGCCCCTCCTTTTCCAACAGGCTTTGCGTTAACTCCGCATCCGCTTGGCTCAGCGTACAGCCATACGTCTTGTAGAAAACCCTCATTTCGTACCTAGCCCCCTATTTGACGTTTCAGTACTCTGCCTTTCCTTCTTTAGCCTTTACACTCTTTTGCTCCAAACGAATTTATTAGGCCTTCTTCGAGATTGCAGAATATCCCTTCCTGAACGCATTGCTTGTCTTTCCCGTACTAGCCATCGTGCTGGCCTACCTCGGGTTTCCTGTGCACGAATTATTGGGGTTCTTGAACGGAAGCCTTTTCGGGGGCCTTGACGTGACCCTCCTGTTCATTGCGGGCTTTTTCGTGCTCAAGAAAACGTGGAATGAAGTGGGTACCGCCACGATGTTCGTTGGATTTGTGGTTCTAGTCTATGCCCTTGCCTAATTTTCCGCCAGCAACAACCTTTTTATTCACCCTTATTCTCTCCTTTTTTCACCCACCGGTAGAAAACGCATGGAAGAGAAAAGCTTCCGCGACATTTTGCGCGCGCTTGAAGACGAGCTTTCGCTCCTGAACGAGCAACTGCAGGCCTCCGACTTGGCCGCAAAGCAAGAGGAAACCCAGAAGGCCCTCGAAAGCCTCACCGTCCTTACCGCCAAACTCGATTCCCATGTTGCCGAGCTGGATGACGCGCATGCCTCGAACCTTTCCTCCATGCAGCGGCAGCTCTCCAAGCTCCACCGCGACTTCTCCCAATTCAGGCAAAGCACGCAGTTCCTGCTGGAACAAGACCGCCTTTCGTCCTCGTTGAAGGAATTCCAGCAAAAACTTGCTTCTCTGGAAGCTTCTTTGGAAGCCGCCGTCCTTCAACACGTAGAAAAAAATGCTAAAGCCGTGCAGTCCCAACTCGCGCCTCTTGTCGAGTCTTCGCTTGCCAACAAGGCGTGGCTCGAAAGCCGGCTCTCTTCCCTTTCCCCTCTAGAGGAACGCGTGCGCCTTTTGCACGAATCCTCCTCCAAGCATGCTGCCGC
>SBBD01000039.1 GCA_005239845.1 archaeon
GTATGGTAAAACTGCGCTCAGAACCTAACGGAAGTTTCCGCCTTGCCCTTTCTTTTGGTAAAGGCGACTCTTTTTCTGGCATATGTTAGTTCTCCTCACATAGGCATAAAAATACTCCGTAGATTGTCGTATTGTTTTCTAAAGGGTGACTGTGATTTTCTTCAGCTTCCCGACTTTCGCCTTCTCCAGCTCCTCGAACAGTTTATCGTAGTGCAAGTAGATGGCTTCCGCCTTTTTCCTGGCCTCCTGTTCCCCTTGCTCCAGTTCCGCCAAGGCGCGCTCCTGTTCTTGCAGCGTATGCCTCAAGCGCTGCATTTCAGGGTCTTCTTTTGGCGCTTCCCGCGCATGCGAGTAATAGGCTTCAATAGCTTCCGAAAACGTGGCGTACTTGGCGGGCGCTGCCGGCCTCATTTTGGCAAGGGGGTAGGCAGCGAACTCTACAGCCGTTTCCCCGTCAAAATAGACGACGGGAGCCAGCGGGCGGGAGAACAACGAACGGACTTCATCCACGAGTATTTTTCGGTCTTCTTCAGCCAACGATTCCACCATCGTATCAAGGGAAAGGTCGGACATGGCGCACGCTTCCTCCAAGTAAAATGGCGAGACGTTGACGTGCTTGGAAAGGGCGGACACCAGTTTTCCGTTCCAGGAAGACAATAATGCGAGCGTAAGCTTCTCCGCTGGCAGTTTGTCGTTGGGTGGAAGAGCATATTTTTGTTTGGGGCCGAGCTTGCGGTGCGTATAGGCGGCGCGCTTCCACGCGTCCACGATTTGGAAGTCGGAAGTGCACAAAACCATGTTTCCCTGCTTCAGCATCTCGAAAATTAGAATGGATTCCTCGGCTTTCTTTAACCGCACACAAAAGATGCGGTCTTGTTGCAGTTGTTCCACTTTTAGCACGCGGGCGTTCTCCAGGTGGTCGCGCAGCAAGCGCACGAAAGAAGAAACGGGAAGGGGCTCAGGCAACTGGGGGGTAAGGTAAGCGGATTGCCCCAAATGGACTTGCAGGTTATGCTCTTGCTTTGCCTTGAACTTGAAGCGGAAGGCGCCGGGCCCCAGGTCGTATATTTGGTTCAGGAAGCTGCCTGGCAGAACCGTGTTCAGCTCGCGTACGAGATAGTGGTAGTCCACGTTGTTCATGGGGCGCATGTACATAACCTCGTAAGAAGACATAAAAAAGGATGCAGGCTTATTTTCTACAGATTTTCGTCGATTCACGAAAAAACAAATGCTTGGGAACCGTGAAACGAATGCAAGTTAAAAGAAAAGGAGAAAGATGTCGGGGAATGTGAAAGGAGTTGAGTGGTACTATGCGGCGTGCTTGGAGAAAACCATGAAAAAGACCGTGTTGAGGCTGGAAAAAGTGAAGAAGCACTACCGCATGGGCACCACGGTGGTCAAGGCGCTTGATGGAGTGAGCGTGGAAGTAACGTCAGGGGAATCCGTGGCTGTCATGGGGCCCTCGGGAAGCGGAAAGAGCACGCTCCTGCACATCCTGGGGTGCCTGGACCGCCCGACAAGCGGCGACATGTTCTTGGACGGAATGAAGGTGTCCGACTTGGGCGAGGACGAGCTGGCGGCCGTCCGCAACAAGAAGATCGGGTTCGTGTTCCAGTTCTTCTTCCTGGTTCCGACGCTTACCGTGCTGGAGAACGTGGAGCTTCCCATGATGTTTGCAGGAGCGGATGCGGAGACGCAGAAGGAAAGGGCGATTGAGTTGCTGAAACGAGTGGGGTTGGGAGACCGATTGCACCACAAGCCTTCCGAGTTGAGCGGGGGGCAGCGCCAGCGCGTGGCGATTGCGAGGGCGTTGGCCAACCATCCGGCCATCTTATTGGCGGACGAGCCTACGGGAAACCTAGACTCGAAGTCCGGAAGCGAGATTCTCGGCGTATTCGATGAACTGAATGAGGAAGGGATGACGCTGATTACGGTTACGCACGACGCTTCCCTCGTCAGCCACGCGAACCGCGTGCTGCACATCAAGGACGGCCGGATTGAAAAAGAGGAGCGCGCGCATACGAAGAAGAAAAAAGAGCAATAAGAAACAACATACGATTGGAATGCTGAAAGGTGAGAGAAAATGGAAAGAAAACTGGGTTTTGGAATCCTCTTGTTGTTTGTATTTCTCGGGAGTGTCCAAGCGGCTCCACAACTGCAGAGCTATAACGTTTCGCCTTCGACGTTGAAGCCAGGCATGGGCGGCACCCTCAGCGTCCAAGTTTACAATCCCAGCTCCACGGAATACATTTCTGGAGCTGAAATCCAAGCTTCTGCAGACCAATTGCAGTTCCCCAGAGGCGTATCGCTGGGAGACATCGGGGCGCTGGGCACGACGCTGGCTTCCCTCCCCTTCAAGGTGAGGGAGGATGCGGTGCCTGGAAACTACGTGGTGACGCTGACGTTGGCCTACATCAGCAACGTGGGGGGAACCACTTCCGGATACAAGAAGTTTTCGATTCCCGTAACGATTTCGCCCACGCTCCTGCTGCAAGTGGAAAACGTGGAAGTAAGCAAGTCCTCGATTGCGCCTGGCGATTCTTTCGTCATCAACGCGACCCTCGTCAATAAGGGAGGGCGTTTGAACAACATGATTCTTTCCTATCCGAGCAACTCCAATTTTTCCTTTGACGGCCAAAACCAGATCCTCCTAGGAGACTTGGAAAGCAACGGGGAAAAGCGCATCGTGGTGCCCTTGATTGCCGGAGAGCGCATCAAGGCCGGATATTATTCTGTTGCGCTCACGCTTAAGTATGATGACGCCGTGTCCACAGGAAAGACGGAGGAATTGCTGGTGGGGCCTATCAGCGCCGTCAGCGAATCCTCGCGCGTAACCATTTATGCGGAAACGCAAAGCATGGCCCCCGGCAGCACCTCTTCCCTGAAACTGCGCGTAAAGAACACTGGAGATGACACGCTGTTCGACGTCCACGTCATCCTTCCGGAAGAGGCGGCCTTCTTCGTGCCCTTGGACTTCAGCGAAAAAATCATCCCGTCAATTGAGTCTGGAGAGGAAGCCACCGTAGAGTTTCAAGTAGGCGTAAGCACGAATGCGGAAGTCAAGGCCTACAGCGTCCCCCTCACCATCCGCTACCAAGGAAAAACCTTGGGAAGCCAGGTAGTGACCAAGAACGTGGGGCTGCGCGTGGCCGGCACCCCCGAGCTTGCCGTGATTGCCAGCACGAGCCCTGCGCCCATGACCGTGGGGGCCCAGCAGTACAAGCTCTCCGTGCAAGTGTCGAATGTAGGGAATACGGCCGTGAGAGCCGTAGCCGTCTACGTTTCCTCGGAAACCCTCGAATTTCTGGGCTCGCAGAAGGAATACGTTGGCACGCTGAATCTGGATGATTACAGCACGAGCCAGTTCCCCGTCGTCGTCAAGCCCGGAACAACGCCGGGAACGTATGAAGTAAGCGTGGAACTCACCTACAAGGACGCCTACAACAATCCCTACCGGGAAACGCACAAGGCCAGCATCGAGGTGGTTTCCTCGGATGTGGCCGCGTTGGCAAGAGGCCCAACGTCCACGAACCCCTTCCTCATCGTGGGAGGCATCGTCCTCCTTGCTGCCGTCCTGTATTTCGGGTACAACCGGTTCCTCAAGAAAAAAAAGCCTGAACTCAAGTAGGCGCAATTTTAGTTAACGTGAGCCAGCATGCGGATACCTGACTTGGTGGCTTATGCAATCAAAAGCTTGCGCCACCGCTCTTTGCGCAGCTGGCTTACCATTCTAGGCATCGTCATCGGCATTGCCGCCATCGTCATCCTGATTTCGCTCGCGCAAGGACTGGATACGAGCATCAAAAACCAGCTCAGCATCTTGGGGACGAACTATGCCGTCATTCTTCCGGGGAACGTGTTCCAAAGCGGCTTTCGCTTCGGCCCTCCCATCTTGAAAGGGATATTGTACACGCGGGACGTGGAGTTGATCGAGAACGTCGCGGGAGTGGAAACCGCATCCGGAAACATCGCCATCCCCCTGACTTCCGTCGAGTTCAAGGGGGAAAACATCACGTCTAGCGTCGCGGGCGTGAACGTGGAGACTTATAAACGGTACATCACTTCCGGGTTGGAGGAAGGAAAGTTTTTTGTGGACGGGGACCCGAATGGTGCGGTGATTGGCCATGGCGTTGCGCACGACTCGTTCAATAAAGACATGCAGGTGGGGGACACGCTAGTCATTCGAGAAAAAGCGTTCAAAGTGAGGGGCATCATCAATAAGGTGGGCGCCACGGGAGGCAACTTCGACCAGCTCATCTTGATCGACCATCGTGCCGCGCGAGCGATTCTTAAGGAAAAGGAAGAGAGCCGCGTCACCTCCATCTTAGCCGTGACGCGCCAAGGCTCGGACGTTAAGCCCATCGCGGAAGAAATCAAGTCCACGCTGAGGAACTCGCATAAGGTGAAGGAAGGGGAAGAGGACTTTACGGTGCTGACCGCGGAATCCGTTTCCGAACAAATAGGGCAAATTACGGGCATTCTTTCCCTGTTTCTGGGAGGCGTGGCCGCCATTTCGCTCGTTGTTGGAGGAATCGGGGTGGCGAACGCCATGTTCACTTCCGTCTTGGAAAGGACGAGGGAAATCGGCATCCTGAAAGCGCTGGGGGCCTCGCAAAAAGCCATCCTGCAGCTCTTCCTGCTGGAATCCGGCATTATTGGGGCAGTAGGAGGCATCTTGGGAGTCTTGTTGGCCATCGGGGTTTCAAGGCTGTTGAACTATTTCGGCGTGCCCAGCATCGTCTCGTGGGAACTCATGGCGTTCGCGTTGCTGTTCTCGTTCGGGGTGGGCGTGGTCTCGGGACTCGTGCCGGCAAGAAACGCCAGCAAGCTCGAGCCCGTGGAAGCGTTGCGATACGAATAAAAAATAAGAAAAAGACGCCTATCTCTTTCGTCCATCTAAAAGAGGAAAAGTCTCGCCTGCCCTCTCGGGTACGAATAAAAAACCCTTTCTCCAATCGCTCAGATACGAATAAAAACGCTCTTCAACGATAAAGGTAAGTTTAAAGTGGACCGTTGGAAATTCGGTTAAAGTTGAAAGAAATGGATCCAGAAAGAAAGGCGGCCTTGGAGGAACTGGTGAAGAAAGGCGTCAACCCGTATCCTTATTCCTACGTGCGGACGCATTACGCGCAGGAAGTGCACGAACAGTATGCCGCACTGGAGGGAAAGAAGGTACGGGTGGCGGGGCGTTTGATGACGAAACGCTCTTTCGGGCAACTCGTGTTCGCCACCATCCATGACGTTTCCGGAAAACTGCAAGTCCTTATCCGTTCAGACCATGTCGGGAAGGAGGAACTCGCAAATTTCGAGAGGCTTGACTTGGGAGACTTTATTGGAGCGGAAGGCAAGGTAACGAAGACCAAGAAAGGCGAAATTTCAATCGATGTGGAAAAGTTCGAGGTTTTGGCCAAGTCCTTGAGGGCGCTGCCGGAAAAGTTTCACGGCTTGGAGGACAC
>SBBD01000048.1 GCA_005239845.1 archaeon
GCAAGGCCCGCAATCCGAGGGGGGCCGAACGGTGCCGCAAGTGCAATTATCCCCACTTGCGCCCGAAGCGCCAGCGCAAGAAGGAAGCCAAGGGCGGCGGCAAGTAGAGTCTAGCTAACGCAGCTCTGTCCTATGCGCATTTTATTCGGCTGACCTACAGCAGGCTCGCTTTATATTTTTACCTTCATTTTACTTTTCAACGCAGGGGTACCCAAGCACGGTCAAAGGGGCGGGACTTAAGGGACCTCTTTTCTTTTCCAGAAAAGAAAAGACCTCCAGGAGAAAAGAAAAGCCTCAAGAGCTCTTAGACATCCTGTGCCGTAGAGGCTTCGGGGGTTCAAATCCCTCCCCCTGCACTCTTTTTTCTTAGCCTCCGGCGAGCAACGCGTTAAAAAGACTTCTTCATATAACGGTAGGAGGGGGCTTGCATGGCTGGCATTACTTCCAAACTCGAGGAAAGCCGCCGCTTTGCTCCGCCACCACTTTTTTCTGAAAAAGCGCACATCGGAAGCTTCGAAGCCTACCGCGCGCTTTACGATGAGTCCATCCGGGATCCGGACGGGTTTTGGGCCGAACAGGCCAAGCAAATCGCTTGGTTCAAACCGTTTGACAAAGTGTCAGAATGGAATCCGCCGTTCTGCAAGTGGTTTCTTGGAGGAACAACAAATGCTTCCTTCAACTGCCTAGACCGCCACCTGAAAGAAAGAAAAAACAAGGCCGCCATCATTTGGGAGGGCGACGACGGCGATTCCAAGACTTTTACCTACCAACAACTCCACCGCGAAGTCTGCAAGTTCGCGAACGTGCTCAAGAGCAAGGGATTGAAGAAGGGGGACGTGGCCTGCCTCTACATGCCCGTCATTCCCGAGCTCGCCATTGCCATGCTGGCGTGCGCCCGGATGGGCGTCGTGCACAGTGTCGTGTTCGGGGGCTTCAGCGCACACGCGTTGAGGAACCGCATCCAGGACTCGAAGGCCAAACTCGTGGTTACCGCGGATGGCGGGTTTCGGGGAGGCAAAATCATTGCGTTGAAGGACAACGTGGACCAAGCGCTGCAAGAGTGCCCTACGGTAAGAAGCGTCGTCGTTGCTCGACATGCCAGGAATCCCATTCATTTAGTGGAAGGCCGGGATTCGTGGTGGGACGACGAAATGCAGGGTGCAAGCCCCCATTGTCCCGCGGAAGAAATGGACAGCGAAGACCCCTTGTTCATTTTATACACGTCGGGAACGACGGGAAAGCCCAAAGGCATCCTGCACTCGACAGCCGGGTACTTGCTGTACGCCCAATTGACGTTCCAGTACGTCTTTGACTATCGCGAGGAAGACACGTTTTGGTGCACGGCGGACTTGGGCTGGATTACGGGCCACAGTTACGTGGTTTACGGGCCGCTGAGCAATGGCGCGACGACCGTCTTGTTCGAGGGCACGCCGTTTTATCCGACGCCCGCCCGCTTTTGGCAGGTCGTGGAAAAGCATGCGGTGAACATTTTCTATACCGCGCCTACCGTTATCCGCGCTCTGGCAAAGGAAGGCGTTTCTTGGACGAACCAGCACGACCTTTCTAGTCTTCGCTTGCTGGGAACTGTGGGCGAACCCATCAACCCGGAAGCGTGGATGTGGTACTACGATAACGTGGGCAAGAAAAAGTGTCCGGTCGTAGACACGTGGTGGCAAACTGAAACGGGGGGGATCATGATTACGCCGTTGCCTGGAGCCATCCCGCAAAAACCGGGTTCGACAACGCTGCCCTTCTTCGGCATCCGGCCGCGCGTTCTGCGGGAGGACGGGACAGAAGCGGCGGTGAACGAAGGCGGCTACTTGGTCATCCAGCGCCCATGGCCGGGGATGATGCGCACCATTTACGGTGACGATGAAAAGTTCAGGCAAGTCTATTTCTCCAAGTTCCCGGGGCTGTATTATACGGGGGATGGCGCGCGCGTCGACCGGGACGGATATTTTTGGCTGATGGGCCGCTTGGATGACGTCATCAACGTGGCCGGTCACCGTCTTGGGACCGCGGAAATCGAGAGCGCACTCGTCTCCCACCCGTACGTCGCGGAAGCCGCGGTGGTGGGCTGGACCCATGAGGTGAAGGGGCAAAGCATCTATGCTTTCGTGACGCTCAAGCAGGGCATCGAGAAAAGCCATGCGTTGAAGGAAGAATTGATTAAGCACGTGGCGAAGGAAATTTCGGCGATTGCGAAGCCGGAGGTTATCCAGTTTGCGGATGATTTGCCGAAGACGAGGAGCGGCAAGATCATGCGGCGGATTTTGAAGGCCATCGCGGAAGGAAATGCGGACATGGGCGATACGACCACGCTGGCGGATCCTTCTGTCGTGGGGAAACTCCTGCAATCCAGACAAACGTAAGCTTGTTCGCCAGAGACTTTAATACGCCGAATTCCTTGTCACTTTGTATAGAGCGCATCCGTTCCTCGGTGGTTCGATAAACGGATTGCCTAGCGTTTCTTGCCGTTGCCGAACTCGGCGAGCCAGACGCCCCCCAAAATGAGGAAGGCTCCCAGCGCTTCGAGGATTCCCAAGGTTTCCTGGAGGAGTAAGAAGCCGAAGGCGGCCGCAAAGAGGGGTTCTGTCGTGAGCAGGATGCCTGCACGCGTGGCTTCAATTATCTTCTGCGCGCGCGTCTGCAGGGAATAGCCCACAATGTTCCCGAAAATCCCCAAATAAAGCACTCCAACCATCGCTTCCGGGGCCTGGGGAACCATGATTTTTCCCGTGAACACGATGCCGAGCCAGCCGAGGGCAGCCGCCGTGGCCAGCTGCACGAACACGAGGGAAAGCGTTTCCTCTTTTTGCGCGAACTTGGAAGTGAAAATGATGTGAACGGCAAAAAAGACGGCGCATATTGCCGTAAGAGCGTCTCCTACGTTGAAAGCGAGTTCGGGCCGGGTGAGCAGAAAGAGGCCGGCCACGGAAACTCCGACAGCAAACAACAAATTTGCGGGAGGAATCCGTCTGTACCATCCGGCGATGAGCAACGGCACCCAAACCACGGAAAGTGCCGTGATGAAGGCGCTGTTCGTGGCCGTCGTGTATTGCAGCCCCACGGTCTGCACGCCAATGGCCAAAAAGAGGGTGAGTCCCAGCCCGATTCCTTTTGGAATGCAAGAAACGGCGACGCGCCTATCCGTGGAAAAAAAGAACCCTGCCAGGAGAAATGCCGCCAACGAGAACCGCAAAGTCAACAGGGAGAGGGGGTCGACAGTCTGCACCGTAATCTTGATGAAGGAAAAAGAAAGCCCCCATATGGCGGCCGCTAGGACCACGAGCGCTGACGCTCCCGACCACTTCATCCGGTTAACCCGCGCTTTTTCCTCCCTTTTGAAGCTTTAAAACCCGCTGATTTGAGAATTGACGAAGGGGCAAGGCGATAGGGTCTTCCTACTTTCGCGAAGCACGCCAGGTGTCGCAACTTGTGAATCACTTAAACATCAGGGCGGGTGAAGGACTCGCCCACGAACTCTTCCAAGAGATCGGTGAGCGTCACCACTCCCACAAATACGCCGTTTTCTTCCACGATGCGGTAGTGGTCGCCTGTCGCCCGCATTTCGTTCAGCAAGTCGACGACGAACCGGCCCTTGGACGTGGAGCGCGGCCGCGTGGAAAACGAGCGTGCCAAGGCCTCGGGAGAGTGGAGCGCCAACGAAGCTAGGCGCCGCAAGTTCGTGATTCCTATGACCCTATCTTTATCGTCCACGATGGGGAACCGCCAGTGTTTCGTGGCCGAAGTCATGCGGAAGGCATCCTTTGCCATATACGTGGAAGGAATGCAGAACACGCGGGATCTCGGGGTATACACGTCCTCGACCTTCAAGTCGCTGAACTCGAGGGCCTCCACGAGGAACCGCTTTTCCTGTTCTGAAATGGTCTTGTCCTGGACGCCGAGCTCTACCGCGCTCCGGATTTCGTCTTCCGTGATGAGGCGTCGCGTACTGAGACTCTCGCCTCCCGGCATGTGTGCGGAGAGCCACTGGAAGAAAAAGACGACGGGGTAGAGCAGGTTGCGGAGCAGCAGGATGACGGGAGCGGAAAACAGCGCGATTTTTTCGGCGTTCGCGGCCGCAAAGCTCTTGGGCGTGATTTCACCGAAAACAAGCAGCAGGAACGTCATCCCTCCCGTGGCGATGCCGAGCGCGTTCGAGGAAAAGAGCTGCGTGGCGATATCTGCCGCCAGCACGGAAGCTCCCACGTTGGCCAGGTTGTTGCAGATGAGGATGGTAATAATCATGTGTTGGGGCTCCGTTTTCAGTTTTGTTATGGCTTCCGTGCCCTGGACTTTTCTGGACTTCAGGATGTTGAGGCGGATGCGCGTCACGCTGAGCAGGGA
>SBBD01000011.1 GCA_005239845.1 archaeon
ACAGATGCTATTTTAGTAAACCTATGCTTACGGTCAATACTCCCAAGCGACTTGACTCTGCCGAATATTTTTACCGGTACAATGCCTTGCGCCTTAAGCCTGTCAGCGATTAAACTTGCAATTTGTCTTTTTTCAATGGCAAGCGCCATCCTATCTGGCCGAACCGCTACTGCTCGCTTGTATCGTCCCGGTTTAGTAACCCTCAGGAATTGCCCTTTAATTGCCCCCTTTGCTAGTTCTATGGGAGTTGCATACCATAATGCGCGGGTACGTTTAAGTAATTGTTTCATCAATTAAATTTGCTCAACCGATCTTATTAGGCTTTCTAAGAGATTCAGATAGACGACCCCTCATCTCCGCGGAATTGATGGGTGTAAAGTCGGTCAGGTCAAGCACTTAACTTGGATTAAGTAAAATCGACTTTTGCTTAACTTTATAAATATTGCTCGCCTTAGCCATACCATGTATTTTGAAACCGAGCCGAAAAGCAGGAAGGAGGACTTCTTCAATTACGATTACGAGTACAACCAAGTAAAGAAAGCGCTCCAAAGGAAGGAGAAAATAATCGCGGTGGTGGGAGTGAGGCGGGTGGGAAAAACGAGCCTCCTGAATATGATTTACAACGAGACGAAGGACCTTAAGCTGTGGCTGGATGGCCGGATAGTGGACGATCCGAAGCAGGAGGTTTTTGCCGCAATCTATGAGGCTGCAAAGGCGCGGAAGCCGAAAATTTTTGGGAAGATTGAGAGCCTCAACATCTCCGCGTTCGGATTGGGGTTTGATGTCAAGTTGGGTGGCGAAAGCCGGGCAGAGATAGAGAGAAAGATCGGGAATGCTGGGAGAATTTGCGTTTTCATCGACGAAGCCCAGCGGATGAAGGTGAAGGACTTGGGCGATGTCCTTTCCTATTTCTATGACCGCTTTCCACAACTATCATTCCTCATTTCTGGAAGTGAAATCGGCATGGTTGAGGAAATTCTAGGCGAGAGCGATTCGGAGCATCCCCTTTATGGCAGGGAAATCGTGAAAGTAGTGATGAACCGGCTTGACCGGAATGGCGCAATGGAATATCTGAAAAGGGGATTTGGACAGCTCGGCATGGAAGTGAGCGACGAGGAGATCATGAATGCGATAGGGGAATTGGATGGCCTTATCGGATGGCTTACGCTTTATGGGTATGAGCGCGGGGTAAAGAAGAGCAAAGATGCGCTGGAAAAAACCAGTAAAAGCGCGGCCCGAATCGCCGCCACCGAACTCGTTCACTTTTTGCAGGGCGTGAAGAACAGGAGATTGTACCTTTCCATCATGAAAAATGCCGCTGGGAGGAATTGGGAAGAGCTGAGAACGTATGTGGGCAAAGAAATGGGCAAGCCGCTCAATCCGAACCTCTTCAATTATGCATTGGGGCGGCTGGTCGACTATTCTTTTGTTGAAAAACGAGATCAGAAGTATCATCTTTCGGATCCATTGCTGGCAAAGGCGGTGTTTCTGGTTTAGAGGCCTCATTTCCTCGGAATCAAGGAGTGTAAATCCGGTCGGGCAGTATATCCCAATTTTGTTCATTGCTAATAGACAATATTGGCTATTACTAATAGAAAGGCTTTTAAACGGCTTTGACGAAGGATTATTCATGGTCCTAACAAGTAGTGATTTGAAGGAAGTTACGCTGGATCAGAAGAAGGAGCTGGAGGGCTTCGACTATGGCATTCCGAGAAACCAACTGGAGGAATTCAAATCCAGCATGCCAGGCTTCGCGCGAATACTGGTTGGAGTGAGAAGATGCGGGAAAAGTACGCTCATGCAGCAAATCCGCAGGAAAAACGGAGCGGGAGCTTACTTCAATTTCGAAGACCCGCGAATTTCCGGCTTTCGAACGGAAGACTTTCAAAAACTTCTGGGCGTTTTGCAGCACGCTTATGGGAACACTCATGCGTATTATTTTGACGAGATTCAAGTCATTGATAAGTGGGAATGGTTCGTCCGCCAATTGCTAGATTCTAACAAGCAGATAATCGTTACGGGTTCGAACGCCTCGCTGTTCGGGCAAAAGACTGGAACGAAACTGACAGGAAGGCATCTCGACACGGAAGTCTTTCCGTTCAACTACAACGAATCCCTGCGGTTTTCCAAGGAAAGGGCGGGAAGCCAGTCCTTTGCAACATATCTTGAAAATGGGGGCTTTCCCGAATATTTGAAAACGGGCCGGCAGGAAGTACTGCAAAGGCTTTTCGACGATATTCTTGCAAGGGATATCATTGCGAGAAGAAACATCCGCAATTCGACCCAGTTGAGGGAACTGGCAATTGCCCTTATCTCCAACATTGGAAAAGAGTTCTCTTACCACTCGTTGAAGAAAACTCTGGAAATCCCCGCCGTGCAGACGGTTATAGACTACGCGTCCTTCCTGCAAGACTCATTTCTGCTATTTGCTGTCCAAAAATTCGATTACTCTTACAAAAAACGCTTGATCGGACCGAAAAAGGTTTATGCGGTTGATACGGGCCTAGCGAAGAACCTTTCCGCTTCGTTCTCTGAAGACAAGGGCAGACTTCTCGAAAATGCCGTGTTCCTTGAATTGCGCAGGCGCTATGGCCAAGATGCTGTGTTTTTCTATAAAGGAGTCAAAGAGTGCGATTTCATCATTCGGGAAAAAACCGTGCTAACGCGCGCAATTCAAGTCGCTTACTCTCTCGATAGCGACAACATGAAGCGCGAGTTGGACGGCTTGCACGAAGTCCTAACCAAATTCAAGCTCAACCAAGGATTGGTACTGACCTACGACCAGGAAGACGAACTGACTGTTAACGGCAGGAAAATAGCCGTGAAACCCGCTTGGAAATGGATGCAGGGATAGGCACCCCATCTCCGTGGAATTGCGGGGTGCTTTTCCGGTCAGCCCAAGCATTTCACGCCTAGCGGACGGACTGATGCAGCTCATACAAGGGCTATGCTAGCAAAAAGCTAGAGCTAGACACCTAAGAAAAACCTAAATAGTGGGATTCTTATTTCTTGTAGCGGTAAGAGTACGGCATGGGCTTGGCGGGAGCTTCGGGTTCCGGCAGCTCCTGTTCCGCGGCCTTCTGCGCGCCCTCGCCCACGATGACGATGCGGTCTACCGCTTTCACGCTCTTGTACAGAATCGTTTTCTCCCGGAAGACGCGTTTCGCCTCCTCCTTGCTGCTCACGCGGATCGGTTCTAACGTCAGGCGCACGACCTCGCCCTTCTGCAGGTCGAGGATGATGTCGTACACCTTGCCGATGTACTGGGCATTGTCCGTGTAGATGTCCATTCCCATGAGCTGCGAAATCTTGACCGCCATTATAACCACCTGGAAGCTTGAACGTTTACTCTCCAGCCATACAACGTTTTTAATTCTTTGCCTGCCCCTCGACGGCTCCTTATTCTTGAGCTTCCCCTTGCCTTTCTTCCTCCTTTTCCCATCCCCTTTTATTCCTCGCCATGCTTGTACCTCCTTGCTGCGGCTGTGGTCTAGTGGTATGATAGGGCCTTCCCAAAGCCTAAAAGTCACGGGCTGGTAACAGGCTCTGATCCGGGTTCGATGCCTTGCCCCTTTCTTAGCAAGAAAGGTGCGTTGGCTCCGCGCCAAAGAAAGGTGGAAGTCCCGGCAGCCGCACTTTTTTGCTTCCGAAAACCAAACAAATAAAAGAAGGAAGCGCTTTGTAGTGTAAGAGGGAAAAAGGGAATGGCTAGGAAAAGAAGCGGAAGCCAAAGTGCGGGAAAGGGGGCGCCAAAACTAAAGGCAAGCGCGAAAACAGTTAGGATTTCCCCGGGAGAAGAAAATGAATCCTCCAAGAAAGCCGCTTCTCTGAAGCCGAAAGGGTTCAAGCCCTTGCAGGAAATCAAGTCCACGGCAGAGATTCCGGTGCCGGAAAGCCTGTTGGAGCAAGTCATCGGGCAAGAGCGGGCCGTCGAGGTCGTACGGAAGGCCGCGAAGCAAAAGAGGAACGTGTTGTTGGTAGGCGTACCGGGGACGGGGAAAAGCATGCTGGCGCAGGCCATGGCCGAACTCATGCCCGTACAGGAACTCGAAGACATCCTCGTCGTGGCGAACCGCGACAACGAGAGCCAGCCCAAAGTCAAGAACGTGAAAGCAGGGGAAGGCAAGAAAATCGTCCTTCAGGAACGCATGAGCGGAAGACTGGCGAGTTCGAACGCCAACCTGTTCATGATGGGGTTCATGGTCATTTCCGTGTTTTTCGCGCTGTACCTGCTGCCCCGGTATTTCGAGACGGTCATCGTGGCGGCCATGCTCATCGGGTTGTTTTTGATGGGAGCGGCCATGATGTTCGCCATGCAGTTGAGTAGGGGACGGTTCGTGGAAGCGGAAAGCGTCAAGCTCATTGTGGACAACGCCACGCAAAAGAAGGCGCCGTTCGTGGATGGTACGGGCAGCCGCGCCGGCGCGTTGCTGGGGGACGTGAAGCACGATCCCTTCCAAAGCCTCGCCCCCGAAACCAAGCTGGAAAGCCCCCAACAAAACACGAGCATGCAGGAACTGTGGGAGCAAATGGCCTCAACGTATCCCGGCCGCATCGAACGGAGAAAAGGCGGGTATGAGGCCATCCGCCTGCCCGCAAAAGAGAAAATGTACGTCTGGGGAGAGCGGAAGGGGAGCGTAGTGAAAAGCAGGGTCTGGTCGCTGAACCGACGGCCTTACAAGGGAAGGCTCGTGGAAGTGGGCGTAAAAGGGAGGCGCCTGCGCACGACACCCGAACACGCGTATATCCTGAAAACAGGAAGCAAGAACGCCGTGGAATTGATGGCATCGGACACCCTACAAGTCTTGTCGTTGGATACGAAAGGGAAAAGGGTTGCTCAGCTTACGCGCGTCAACAGCCTCCTTCCCATGGCTTCCAAGTACTGGATTTCCTTTCCGGCCTCGAGTTCCGCGCGCATGTCTTCCGGAATCTCGGCCTCGAACGTCTCGTAGCTCTCCAGGTCCATGAGCTGCGCGGAAGTGCCCGTAACAGACACGACTTGCGCACGTTTTCGGTTGATGATGGGGATTTCCACGTCCGCGTCCGAAGGCTTGGCAATCGTGCGCTTGATGTTGTCAAACAATCCTATGGCGACCACGTTCATTTTCGCGGCGCCGTGTTTTCCGGGCTTGCTCTTGTCGATGCTGACGACCCTGCAAGCCGCATCATCAATCAAAACGTACTTGCCGATCTTCAAGTCGCCCATGCTCCCAAAAATTCGGTCCACCATGAGAAGAACACCTCTGCAAACGAGAACAGAACAGT
>SBBD01000171.1 GCA_005239845.1 archaeon
AGGATCAAAAGAGCGCCGTGCACCACCAGACAAATTAACCTTCAGAGAAGTTAGCGCTTTCGACCACCGGTCCTAGACCGGTGGAAATCATGCTTTATATGCCTTGGAATTCAACTATTTTGGTCGTGATAACATTCCGAAGAAGAAAGTAGACATTCGTCCGATATTGGGCGCTGCGGTCGTCTTCTTGATAATCGGGGCCATAATTTTCGGCGCGGTCTACTTCGCGGTCCTGAAACCGTCCGCAGAGGCGCTCGAAGCCTCAAAGATCTCCGCCCAGGCAACGGTCTCCACGCTGGAAAACGTGAACACTTCCGCGGCTATGTCGGCCGCATCCACTTACAGGACACAAATCCGGGCCGCGGGCTCGTCAACAGTAGTCAACTCGATCGTGTCGGAAGTGAACTCGGTCATCGCGAGGGAGCAGAAGAGGAAGGAGCTGCTGACGCTCGCCAACACCGCCGCGGACGGGATATACTACTCGTACGATAATGTGGCTGGAAAAACCCAATCGACGATTCTTGTGACCTTGAAGAGCGATCTTGAGGCCGCCATAAACGCGAAAAATTCAATAGATGAACTGACAACGTACCAAAATGGTGGGTTCAACGACACGGCGACGGCCGCCTGGAAGTCGCTCCACACCGCAGTCGTGGCCGGGCTCACAGGCACCAGAGTCAGCGTGACCGTCGGAGACCCCCTGTACGGCGAGTTCCAGCCCATGGATAACGCTGCGACTTACATCGGCGCATACGACTGGACGCATTTGAGAAAAGTTAGGTTTGAAAAGGCTACTGTCCAGATACCGATTCGGGACACCCTGCAACGGACGATGTCCATAAAGGAGAACTCGACTGTGCAGGTCTATCTGTATAATAAGACTTTGGAAAACATGGGGTTGCTCTTCAACAACGCCGGCGTGGCATACGCGGTGTACTCTGATTCTGACCTAGGGTCTGTTACCTGGACAAAGTCTGATGGGACGACTTCTCAATCTTACACGATTAACGTCTGGGAAACACTGAAAGCCGCGGCTTCGGGCAGCACAAACGCCGCAGGAATTGCGCTCAACAGCTATGGCGAAACGGTTATCAACAACGCGATTAACGCGAACATTGCAAAGTATGATACTTCCGTGATTTACGTGATAGAAGTGTCCGACGCGGTCGCTGAGGAGATAGCAAGGGCGGAATTCCAACTGAGCGACAAACTGGACGTGATTTTGGTACTGTCTCTCTAGGCGCTTTCGACAAATTTAACAGTTTTGCCGGCATTGTGATCCTGATGCCAAACAATTTTCTGATTACGGGCGCGCCAGGGAGCGGCAAGAGTACTGTGGTGAAGGAGACGGTTGAGCTGCTGGAAAAGATGGGTTTCAGGGTTGGCGGGCTGTACTGCCCTGAGATACGTCTTGGTGGAGAAAGGGTGGGATTCAAGATGCTCGACATCGCGACCGGTGAAGAGAGGATTTTGGCACACATTGACCAGCCGTCCGGGCCGAGGGTCGGGAAATACAAGGTTGACCTGAAAAACCTTGACGAGATGGCCGAATCGGCTATTGGGCTGGCGCTCAGGGAAGCCGATGTCGTGGTGGTGGACGAGATTGCGCCGATGGAGATGAACAGCGAAGTTTTCAAACGCGCGGTTAAGGGGGCTTTGGATTCCCAAAAACCTGTTCTGGCGGCAATCCACCAACGGACAACAACTGGAGTTATAGGAGAGGTGAAATCCAGGCCGGATGTGCGGCTGTTCGAAGTCGGCTCTGCCAACCGCGGCGTTTTATCAACAGAAATCGCCAGAATGATTTCAAGAGAGGTTAGGCGCGAAACCGAAGTTTTTAATAGGGAATAGACATATATGTATATGGTTATGTTTATGATAAAAACAACCGTGATGATACGAGACGACCTGTACAACATCCTCCGCAAGGAGGCCGGCAAGCGAGGGGTTTCAGAGAAGATAAACGAAATCCTGGCCGAACACCTGCTGAGGGAAAAACCACGGAAGGACCTCTTCGGGACGATGCGAAAGGTCGACTTGAACGACTTGAGGAACCATACGGATAGGTTGTGATCCTGTGCGATATCTTGTCGACTCCTTCGCCTGGATCGAGTATTTTATGGGGAGCGAGCGCGGTGAGAAAGTCAAGAAAATCATTAATGACCCTTTGTCCGAGTGCCTGGTTTCTTCAATAAACCTTGCTGAGGTCTATTCAAAGTCGATAAAGGTCGACGGGATTGAAATGGCGGAGGAGCGGAGGTCCTTCATCCAGTCGAGGTGCGCAGTAGTTGATGTCAACGATGAGATTGCTGTTGAGGCTGCGAAGATAGACGTCGATATGAAAAAGAGAGTAAAGGGATGGGGCTTAGCAGACTCCCTGGTGCTAGCCACCGCGCGGGCGGCCAATGCCAAAATAATCACGTGGGACAAACATTTTTTGGGTCTCGCGGAAACTGAAACATTCACAGGTGCGCTGGATTAGGACATGATCAAGAAACAGTGGCCCCATACTAAATTTGGCTACTTGCGGCAACGAATATTTTTACAATTTCTTCGAAGGGCGCGTCTGTCCTGAATCCGTTCCCCGAAAAATGCGTCCGCGAGAAGAAGAATCCCGATTCCTTGATTCTATCTCCGAATTCATCCATCCTGGGCGGCGGTTTTTTCAAAGTGCTCGACAGCTCGTTGACATTGTAAAATGTCGGCGGGCCTGCAGACTCGTCCGCGCACAGGCCCAAAAGGGATACTTCATGGAACCTCAGACGGAACCGCCTGTTTGCGACGTCTGAAATCACCTCTTTGACGAAATCTTGACTTGCGAGCGGGCCGATCCACAACGGGCCGGCGTGAGAGAGGCCGTTCCCACATTTGCATAATTCCGGCATAACCCGGGCAATCCCCCTCGAAACTTGCCTCCTGCCGCACTTGAAACAATGGGAAACGTGCCCGATGTCCCCGAACACGTCGTCTGACTTTTTCGCCCCGTGATCGGCGTGCAAATATGACCTGAAATAATGCTGTGTCGCGTGAGATAGCAGGGGCGTCAAGGCCATGTCGTGCTTTCCGGCCACCCTCTGGGCGAAACCTATCAAGATCCTGACCCCGAGCTCTCGGCAATATTCCGTTTTCAGCGGGCGCGCGCCGTACCTCCTGATGCATGAAAGTTCCTGTGAGCCGCAAAGCGGCGCGGTGTCGGTGGCCGTGACCGCCAGGACCCCCTTTCTGCTGAGCGCGGCGCAGGCTGCCTCGATGAAAGGCGCCGGCGAGCCGAACGGATCCAGGTCGACGAAGTTGAACCTCCCCTTGTTTTCCCAGAGAACGACGTTGGCGTCCTTTTTTTGGACCTCGACGATGCCCCCGACACCGTTCATCTCGACGTTGCGTGAAATCAGCTCGGCGGCTTTTGGCGAATGATCGTTCGCAAGTATGCTTGAAACCCCCTTTACCTCTTTTGCGTACCTGACACCTCTTGCCCCGACGCCTGAAAGGGGGTCGCATAACCAGAGACCGCCTAGCCTTTTCGCCGAAACCTGGGCGGCGGAGACGGAGATGTCCCTGTTGAACTCCATCTTTGGGTTGTAGAAGACCTCGGCCAGCGAGGGGACGTAGTCGCCCGCCCCCGTCTTGAATTCTTCGGGGTCAGGGACCTCGAGCTTGGTTTGGCCCTCCGTCACGATTTTCAATTTCATGCCAACGCTATAACTGGCCGCGAATTAGTATAAAATCCGCGTTCTTACACCAAAACAGTTAATAACGTCGCTGGATTATTCTATATTGTTTGAAATGTCTACCCCGTCACCAACCGAAAAACCGGCGCCAACGCCGCCAAAGCAGCCTGAAAAACCGTCCAAACCAGGTCAGGCGCAAGGCGCGCCAAAAAATCCTCGCAAGAACCTGTCCGTGGTTTCGGTACTTTTTATAGGGCTCCTTGCGGTCTCGGCTTACGTTCTCCTGCCGTCCGGGACGGTTCCTCCTCAACCGCCGTCCGAGCTCAAATCCGGGATAACCGGCTATTTGTTCGCTGGACCGACCCGCGACTACCGTTTGATTGGTGCCGTTATCACTGCACAGAAGGATAACGAGGTTTACTCAACAACCAGCGGGGACCTCGGCCAATACAGCATCAAATTGCCTGCCGGCACGTGGTCGATAAGCATAACAGTGAACGACAACACCGTTTTGTCTGAAAACATCGTGATTTCATCCGACACGTTCACCGTCCGCGAATTGAACGATTTGGCCCCGGGACTCATTCCAAACGGGACTAGCGGCAGCGTCAGTGTTGCATACCATCCGGGTGGCTGGAGTTCGATTGAGAGAGGCCGGATATGACAAATCGGCGCCCGACGATATTTCTATTATGATTTGATGCTTTTTCTGTTGCCATCATAGTAGGTTCGGCGATGAGATTTAGACATCATAGTACGATTTCATAAACGCGTCACGGAAAAATATAACATCATAATAGTTCTCCGCCCCGAAAAAATCATCATAATAGTAGGTTCGGGATTACATTTATAAGGGCACAAAAACGACTTTAGTACGTATGAAGTGCCCTCGCTGTGGATATGGATGGGAATCAAAGGTCCCAAACCCGAAGGAATGCCCCAGGTGCAAGGCTAGATTAGACTATTCTCCTGGAGCGGTGGGGGCACCAAGATTTAGAAGTGAAAAAAAGGAGGTGAATAAAGGAATGTCAGGACGCCTACCATGGGTTGCGGCGACAGTTGTAATCGTGATTGCTGCTGGGCTAGGTGCATGGGCTCTTTCACAACCAACGCAGACAACGACTCAAATTCCCCCCTCCACGACGCCATCGACAGGTGCTTGGGGGCAGGCAGCTAACGTGAGCATTAGTGGCACTGCAGGTGCAAGCTACGTAACACTGACGACAACGGCTTTCGCAAGGACTGGTGACAACATCGGTATCGAGAACGTCTATCTCATAAAGAACTCACCGGCAGCTTGGGAAAACAACTTCGATCCAGGATTGGCAGCGTACTCTGCGGATATTCTAGCGACGTTTACAGACAACAACCAGACACAAAACGTTAATTACGAAACGCCATTCAAGATAGTGATATCTGGGTTCATGTACGCACCAGACAACATGGCATACGCCACCACTGAAAACGCATACGGAGTCATAACTTCGACTGGTGAGTTTACGGCAAATGAAAACACCCTATCGCTACCGGAACGCCAATACATATTCGACAACGACAACTACGGTTCAACTGCAGGATACATCCGATTCAACATAATCAGCGACAACGCTGGATCTGGATGGTCTATACGCGCCGGCCAATCTGTGAACCTAACAGAGCTATCCGTCTGGGGATGGAAGTAAAGGGTTTAGCTACGCCCGCTGAACCCAAACCTTTTTCTTTTTTCATTTTAACTTGTTCTAGTGGTAAATACGGATCCAAAAACAATTGCAATCATCGCCCTGACGGCAATGTTGATACCGAGCGCTGCGGTGGCACATTCGAGCATAAAGGTCGCGCCGCTGGAAAACTTCGAAAACGTCGAACTTCCGCCGGGGATAGCCAACTGGTCGTCCATATTTAGGGGCTATCCGGCTTTTCTGGACAACCGCATAGGCTACATTTTGATTAACGGGGCCAGCATGGCGCCGGCCTATACCACGAATGACGAAATACTGTGGACTGCATCGAACATTGAAAACATAAAAATCGGGGATATCATCCTCTTTCAACTTGTTAGCGAGCCGGATCAACCCTTGGTCGCCCACAGGGTGATCGCGTACCGGACGGGAGGGGTCCTGACGCAGGGCGATAATAACGATGCAAGCGACATGTGGACGATCGGTGAAAACGAGCTGATCGGGATCGTGATGGGGGCCCTATTCAAATCGTCGCCAGGGTGGCATTACCCTTGAGGTGTTGAGATGGCGGAGCCAGCATTCAGAGTCACAAAGTTCACGATGCTCAAACGGCGGTTGGGGAAGTGGTACAAGCTCCTGATCTCTTTGGTTATCGCGGCCATGGCGGTCGTGGCGGTTGTGTTGCTGCCAACCGCGACCCCTGAAACGGTTCAAACAAAAGAGGCCAGGATAAGGGGGCCCGTCTTCGAATTCGTGAGCAGGCGCGACATGCTCGCGGTGCCGCCCCTCCAGTACACCGGCTTTGAAAACATATACATCGCAAGATACGGCAAGTACGACCCGCTCCAAGATCTCTCCGACCAGCAGGGCGCACTGGATGCCGTCATAACCGAGAGCGGCCAGACGATATCCGTGACCCACGACAATTACTTCGACATCGTGGTCGCGGTAAGGATCAAGGCACCCGACAACATCGCCTACCTGCGGAAGGACAACATAGATGTCTGGCTCGCGGTTAGCGGCGCGTTCGCCATACCGTACAGCTTCGCGCCGGACGACTTGGAGTATCTTTTCGAGAATGAGGGCTATGGTACCAACAGCGGTTTCATGCGCCTGAACGTCGTCTGGGACAACAACGACCAAGGTTATGCGCTCCGAAAGGGTGAGGAGATAACAATCGAAGACATCAAGATGACGGTTACACAGATTGGTGTTTGATTATGAAGAAAGACGACGTGAAGAAAATTGCGATCCTCGCGCTTCTGGGGGCCCTGGTCTTCACATGGATCTTTTCTTTGTCCAACTATCTCAAGCGCAATCCGCTGTCGGGCAAAATCGACAATCAGACCCAGTACTTCCAGGGCTACGATGCCTTCGCGGCTAGCGAGATCAACTTCACCGTCGCCGGCGACTGGGGCATGGGCAGGACGATCGAGGAGAACGACACCGTGATGTGGGTGCAGGTCAACCCGTCCGAACTCAGGGTTGGCGACATAATAATCTACCAGGAACCTTCCTCCGGAGAGAACGTTGCTCACCGGATCACCGACATCGTTGGGGGCTCTTTCAGGACAAAGGGCGATGGGGCCACGGGAAACGACAATTACATAGTTGGCAGCGAACTCAAGGGGATCGTCATCGGCGTGGTTTACTACCGCGACTGATGTTTGAAGTTGCCGTTTAATCTTACGCTTATATTTCTCCACAACCAAAAGACGAATAGGTATACCTTGAAGCGAAAAACTTCCCAAAGCGAGCCGAAAAAGCACCAGCTGGCGAAGTTGCTGAAGCCAAGCAAGGAGCACGGCATCGACATCAGGCCACGCCAGGCCCGTGTGATCGGGGTTTTCTCTTGCAAGGGCGGCGTGGGGAAGACCACGACGGCCGCCAACCTGGCAATGGGCCTCACCGAAAAGTGGGGTGCGAGGGTCTTGACCATCGACGCAAACCTGGGCGCGCCAAACCTGGGGCTGCACTTCGGGGAACTCACCCCGAAAATCACCGTCCACGATGCGATAGCAAACGAGATGCCGATCGAAGACGCAATCCTAGAAGTTCAGGGCGTCAGGGGGATATTCGGTTCGATAGCATACGAGGATGAGGTCAGGCTCGTTGACCTGCGCGAGCTCATCAGCCCCCTGAGGAAAAAGTTCAAGATAATATTGGTCGACTCTGCGCCCGGCATCGGCAGCGAGGTCGTGGCGGCGATGAAAGCCTGCAACGAGATAATAATCGTGACCGACCCCTACGTCCCGACAATCGCCAGCACCCTGAAAACGTTCAGGGCGGCTGAAAGGTACAAAGTCCCAATTCTTGGCGTCGTGGTGAACCGGGTCGCTGGCGACCCGTTCGAACTGCCTATGAGTGAGATAAGAAAAGCTCTCGGGTGGCCAGTCATCGGCGTGATCCCGGAAGACAAGAAAGTCAGGGAAGCGACCGCTGCCGGGATTCCCGTGATCAGATATTACCCGCGGTCAAGGGCCGCAAAGGAGTTCGAAAGGCTGGCTGATGCCGTCATCCAAAGGCTGAAGAAATCCTGATCACTTCTTGCCTTTCGAATTTTTCTTATTCGGCTTCGCTGATTCCTTTTTCGGGGCCTTGACCACCGCCAGTTTTTCTGGCTTCTTGACGACGATTTTTGCAAGAGGGGCTGCCTCTCTCCTCTTGGTCATGAACCTTTCGAGCCTCTGAAGGGCAAAAGCATCCTCCTTTGTGATGCGCCTGTGAATCCTGCCTATCTTCCCGCTCTCCGACGGTCCTGAAGCCGCCTTTCTCCTGCGCTCCGCTATGAATTTCCCGAGCCGCTCTATCGCCAATCTCTCTGGTTCTGTCATCCCCTTCTTGGTCGGCAGGACGCTGCGGGACATCAGCGGCGTTTCTATCAGCTGACGGGTGAGCCTCGCCACGTCCATCTTCTCGGTCTTGCTAAGGCGCTTCGAAATGGACTTCAACTTTAAGCGAGTCCCCTTTCTCCTGAGGCCCTTCGTGGCCTCATCGAACTGCTTCTCCATAACGCCGTACCTGTAAGACCATGTGTTCCTGTAGTAGGCTATGCCGGCGCCTATGCCGACCGCGCCAAGCACCGCAAACAATGCGAGCGGGACCGGAGGCGGCGGGGCCGTCCCGATGTTGGGTATCGGCGTCCCGATTATCGGCGGCTGAGGCGTGATGAACTTCTGGGCTCCGACGATGGAGAACAGGCTCGTCTGGGTCGTGGTCACCCTGTAATAGAGATACCCGTCTTCGCCCTCCCTCACGAATTCGGTCGGCAACTCGTTCCACGTGCCGGAAAGTCTGTAAAGCCTGATTTTGCTCGGCTCGATATTTTCATTCGACACCCACGACTTTTCGACCTTGAAGACTATCTCCACCGAATCAATGCCCGACTGGCTGATTCCCTGAAGGTTCAGGTTGAAGTAGTAGTAAGGCACGTCGGGGGGCGAAGCCACGCCCGCCGGGGGCCTAGTGGTCTCGTCAACTGTCACGCTTATGTTCCCTATTGAAGAATCGTCGGCGCCGGAACTGACCGCGATGTTCAGGCTTGAGACGCGGAGACCCAGGCCTTCAAAGCTGATGAACTGGCTGGACCCGGGCCTGATGTAACCCACGTCCTTGGTTGCGCCCTCCATGGCGGACCAAGCCTGGATCGTCCCACCCCAACCCTCAACAGCCCTCCATTTAGGCTGCGCCGGGGCTCCTAGAGATATCAATGTGGTCGTTTTGACCGGGATTTCGATTTTTGCCGACCAATAGTCGACTTCCCGGAATAGTCGAACAGAGTACACTCTTACGCTCCGAATCTCTGACCAAACCGAGTTCTCCTCCGTCCTGAAGATCTGCACGTACCAGTAGTAGAGCGCGTCAGAGAGGCCGCTTGGCGTGTACTGGTTCGATGTCAGGTTGTCCACGTCGAGCACTGGGGAAGACAAATCCGCGTCGGTGTCGATCCTGAAGCGGAAGTTGTCCGCTTCCCTGGCGTTGTCCCACTCGAATGTCGGCATCGTGTTTATGAAGATTGCGCCATCGGCTGGAGAGGTGAGCGTTGGGGGCTGGATGACTGTGGCGATTATTGTGCCGCTCCAGATCTCATACAGATTCCACTTGAAGGCCGTGCCCGTTCCTACTGAACCAGACCATGCATCGACCGAGCTCCAGTATGAGTTCACATTGACAGTCCCACTCCACGCTTCCGCGACTTGCCAGCTCACCGCGCCGACCAGCGTCGCCGACCATGCCTCGACCAGCTGCCTTCCTGCGAGAACTGGCGCTGAAATCGACCCGCTCCAGCTCTCGACCGATTGCCACTTTCCGATGTATACCTGGTAATCATCCGTCCAGGGCCCCACGTTGCCCGCCCCATCTTCAGCCCTGACGCGCCAGTAGTAACGTCCCGTGCTGGCGAACGTGCTGTAGTATGGGCTGATGGAAGTGTTGTCGAACTTTGTATATGGCGAGGTGAAAGTGGGCTCATCGTCTATCTGTACGGTGTAGAATATCCCTGAATTGTCATCAATCGTGTACCACCTGAAATCAACCGTCAGGCTGTCGAATGTGGCGTGGTTTTCTGGCGCATACGCAACAAGCTGCGGGGGAATTCCAGTGTCAACGATGAAAGACCGTATTTCCGAGTTGTCGCTTGTCTTGCCGTCGTTATCTGTCGCGGAAACTGTCCAGAAATAGAACGTGTTTTCATCGAGTGCCGGCGAGATTTCCCAGTTTTCATCCGTTATGGATCCAGATACCGTGACCAAGTTCTCGAAAGTGTTGTCGGTCGAAACCCAGACATAATAAGTAACCGGTTGTGATATGTCCCAGGCGTTCTCCCAGTCGAGCATCGGAGTGCTGTCCGTCACCCAGACCGCATCGGGCGGGGAAACGAGCGCGGGGGTGAAAGGCACGGAGTTCTCGATTCTGAACTGCCAGGTGGCCGTTTCATACAGGTTGCCCGCGTTGTCCATTGCCTGGACCTTCCAGTAGTAATCATTGTCGAAGAGCTCGGCCGTCACTTCCCACTCGTCGTTCTCGATCCACCCGCTGTCGGCATAGTTTTCCACGAAGTTTTCACCGACTGAAACAATGACCCTGTAGAGGACTATCAGCGAGTTGTCGTCCGCCCCCGCCCAGTCGAGGAAAGGCGTGTTGTCGTTTTCTACCGCGGCGTTGTCTGGCGCGATCAGGGCGACGTTTTCAGGCGGCAGGGTATCGACCCTGAAATCGTATCTGTTGGAGTTGTCGCCTAATTTGCCGGCATTGTCTTGGGCGCTGACCCGCCAGTACCACATCCCGTCCTCCAATTCTGGCGTTTCCCAGTTGTCATCCGAAATCCAGCCGGATGTGTAATTGTCGTATGTGAAGTTCGGATTGTCGCTCAAGTAAACGAAGTAAAGGAGCGGGGTGCTGGCTTCAGCATTCCCGATGTTGTCCAAAGTCACGGCCTGCCAGTCGAGGTTGGGTGTGTTGTCCTGGGTGTTGTCATTGTTCGCCGGCATTGACAGTACTGGCTCGTTTGGCGGGGTCGTGTCGACCCTGAAGGACTGTTGCGTCGAGTTTTCGCCGTTGTTCCTGGCGTTGTCGACCGCTTCGACCTTCCAGTAATAGAGCCCGTCCGCAAGCTCTGTGGACGGCTCCCAGTTCTCAGAATATGTCCAGCCCGACTGGAGGTAAAGCGACATCGAGCTGTCCAGAACGTGCACCAGGTACATCAGCGGGTAAGAGTTCTCCGGCGGGGCTGTCCACTGAAACAATGGCTTCCTGTTGTCCGTGTTTATGCCTGACGGGTAACCGGGCGTCGGGGCGCTCGGGCCGGTTGTGTCAACCCTGAAGGACCAGGTGTCCGAATACGGGCCCTTAAGCCCGACGTTGTCCTCGGCCTTCACGTGCCAGTAATAAACGCCGTCTTGCAGTGGCGACGGGAACCAGTAGCTGTTCGAGATCCAGCCGGAGTTGTCGACAACATCCGTGAACAAAATGTCTCTCGCCACTTCCACATAATAGCTGAGTGGCAGGGAGTTCTCCGCCGGGGCGTTCCAGTCTATGAGTGGCTGAGGCGTCCCCCAGTTTTCGCCGTAGTATGGCGCCACAGGCGTGGGCTTGTCCGGCATGACCCTGTCGATCCTGAACGTCCAGTTCTCTGACCATCCTCCAACTTCCCCGTAAACGCTCGCCCTGACCCTCCAGCGGTACAAGTTGTCGTTCTCGAGAGTCGCTTGGATGAAGTTGTCCGTAACCACGTTGTCCAGAACTGGGTCGGCGTAATCGTTGTCGTTGTCCACCTGTATCTGGTAGTTGTCGGCAAGGGGAACGTTTGTCCACTCGAACGTGAAAGTCGGGTTGTTCGTGTTCGTGCCGTTGGCTGGAGAAACCAATGTCGGGCCAAGCACGTTCGCTGTAACGGTCCCGGTCCAAGCCTCGACTACCTGCAACGATGCCGTGACACTATCGACCGTTCCGGACCATGTCTCGACATTCAGCCAGCCGGACGTCTGGAGGGCGCTAACCGTGCCGGTCCAGCTCTCCACAGCCGCCCAAACTGGTAAACTGGATACTGTGGCCGACCATGTCTCGACAGCTTGCCATCCTGCTGAAGTCGTGATTGTGCCGCTCCAAGTCTCGACGCTGGCCCACGCGCTGCTCCTAAAGTTCCAGCCATCAGACCACTCGCCGATGTTCCCGGCGTTGTCAACCGCCCGCACTCTCCAATAGTAGCGTCCGAGATCAGGGAACGTGTAAACATAAGTGTTTTCGGCAACCGGTACTGCCGAGTTCTCATGGAGCAACGAGGAGAAGTCCTCGTCGTTGTCAATCTGGATCCAGTAGTTCTCCACGCCGGAATCGGAATCTGTGGAATCAACCCAAACCAATTCCAAAGTCAGGTTTTCGGTGTCCCAGGTGTTTTCCGGAGAGTACAAGCTGACTTTCGCGGGCGGCGTGTTCTCGACCCTGAACCAAATGTTCTCCGCCCAAGCACTATGGTTTCCGGCGTTGTCTATTGATTTCACTCGCCACCAATAAGTTCCCACGCCAAGAGAAGCGGAAGAATTGCCCGCTGTTGTCAGGATGTTCTCGACGATCTGCGAGAAGTCGTTATCGTAGGCTATCTCAAGGTTGTAAACAACCGGCAGGGAGCTGTCGTTGACCGTTGTCCAGATGAAAGTCGGCGCGGTCCCGATCCAGCTTCCGTTTTCTGGGGTTAGCAGGGTCGGTGTGCTGGGTGACGATGTATCGATGCGGAAAGTCCTCTCGGATGAGAATAGGCCCGAGTTGCCGGTGTCGTTCGCGTTGTCCCTTGCGGCTACTCTCCAGTAGTAAACGTTGTCGGCCAATGCTGGAGACACTTCCCAGTTGTCGTCCGAAATGTTCCAAAGGGCCTCTGCGACAATGTCGTTGAAGAACTGGTCCCTAGCAACCTGGACGCGGTAAACAAGTGGCAGGGAGTTCTCCGCCGGGGCGTCCCAGTCGAGGTTGGGTGTGCTGTCGTTCAAGTTCTCGCCTTCAACGGGCCATACTAACGATGGCTGGGCCGGGCCTATTGTGTCCACCCTGAACGTCCAGTTCTCCGACCAGCCGGAGTTCTCCCCAGTCCTGAACATCCGCACGCGCCAGTAGTACGGGCCATCGGCCAAAGCGCTTGAGGGGGTGAACGAAGTGCTTGTCAGCTCGTCGTTGTCTATCGTTGTGGACGAGAAATCAGCGCTCAGAGAGACCTGCAAGTGGAAGTTGTCGGCAGCCTGCGTGTTGTCCCACTGTAATGTTGGGGTCGTGTTTTGGGTGTTCGTGCCATCGGCTGGCGAGATGAGTGTCGGGACTGGAATCGTTGCTGTCGCTGACCCTGTCCAGGATTCGACCGCATACCATTGTGTTGGAGTAACGATCGTGCCCGTCCAGCTCTCCACCGTTACCCAGCCAGAGATAACCGGTGCTGAAACTGTTCCGGTCCAGTTTTCAACAGTTTGCCAATGAGATACTGGCGACGCGGAAACAGTTCCGGTCCACGACTCTACCGTGAGCCAGACGCTTATCACAGCTATAGTTCCCGACCATGCCTCGACATTTCTCCAATAGGACTGACTATTGATAGTTCCGGTCCAGCCCTCGACCTGCGCCCATTCGGCGCTCGTCGCAACGGTCCCGCTCCAGGTCTCGACAACCTGCCAGTACATCGGGTTCATGCTTACTGTTCCGGTCCATCCCTCGACCAACTGCCAGTACATCGGGTTCATGCTTACTGTTCCGGTCCAGGTCTCAACGACCCACCACTGATTATACGCCGTTATCGTTGAACTCCAGGATTCGACAACTTGCCATTGGGAAACTAAGTTTACTGTTCCAGCCCATGATTCGACAAGCTGCCATTGGGAAACTAAGTTTACTGTTCCAGCCCATGATTCGACAAGCTGCCATTGTGGACCAGTGGCTACAGTTCCCGACCAACTCTCAACTGCCGACCAAATGTTTGAAATCGTTACTGTGCCGGTCCAGCTCTCAACAACCTGCCATGAAGGGGTCGTGGTAGCCGTTCCAGCCCAGCTTTCAACAATTGACCAAGCCGAGACCGAGCCGCTCACGGAGCCGCTCCAGCTCTCGACGGCGGCCCAGCCGCTCGTTCTCAGACCGTTGAATTCCGACCATGCGCCCTCATTCCCTCCGTTGTCGACCGCCCTGACGCGCCAGTAGAAGCTACCCGTCTCTGTGAAAGCGTACGTGTATGTGTTGTCCGCGCCAGGAATTGCGGCATTTTCGTGCAGGAGCGAGCCGAAGTTGTCATCGTTGTCTATCTGGATCACGTACCAAGCAACGCCGCTGCCGACATCGGAGGCGGACTGCCATTCGAAAGTTATCGCATCCATCGCGAGGTGAAGGTTGTTGTCCGGGTATTGAAGCGTGACCTGTGTCGGGAGAACGTTATCGACGCTGAAAATCCGGTTTTCTGTCCAATCGCTCTTATTGCCGGCGTTGTCGATCGACCTGAGCCTCCACAAGTAACTTCCCTCGTCCAATATCACGACGTAATTTTCCTCTGTGGTGAATACGTTCTCCGCGAGGTTCAGGCTCGGGGAGTAGTAAATCTCAATGTTGTAAACCACCGGTAGGGAGTTGTCGTTCACGGAATTCCAGTCGAAGTTGGGGCTGGCTGTCGTCCATCCCTGGTTCTCCGGCGAGACCACGGTCGGGGTGTCGGGCGGCAGGACATCTATCCTGAAGCCCTGCCAGGTTGTGAAAGAGCTCGTGTTCCCTGCGTTGTCCACCGCGTAAACGCGCCAGTAGTAGAAGTTGTCCACGAGATCTGTCGTGACCTCCCAGTTGTCGTCTGTGACCCAAGAGCTGTCTGTGATATCGTACTTGTCGGGTGAAATTTCGACATAGTATGTGAGCGGGTAAGAGTTCTCGGCTGGCGCATCCCAGTTGAAGTTGGGCGTGTTGTCGTTGACGTTCTCGCCTTCCGTCGGCCAGACCAATGTCGGCGTTGCCGGGCTGGAAGTGTCAACTCGCACTGTGCGGCTTTCAGACCAGGTGGAATTGTCGCCGGTCTTGAATGCTCGAACCTGCCAATAATAAAGGTTGTCCGCCAGGCCGCTCGATGGCGTGTAGGAGTTGCTCGTCAGACCGGCTTCATCGATCACGAGGGCGGAGAAGTCCGATGTGCTTGAGACCTGCAGGTGGAAGTTGTCCAAAAGCTGGGTGTTGTCCCACTGAAACGTCGGGGTCGTGTTTTGGGTGTTCGTGCCATCGGCTGGCGAGACGGGCGTTGGTGCCAGGATCGGCGCGGCGACATTCCCTGACCAGCCCTCGACCAATAGCCAGTACGATGCGTTCAGGTCTATTGTGCCTGACCAGCTTTCCACGACCGACCAGGCCGGGACAGTCGAAATCGTGCCTGTCCAACTCTCGACAACAGCCCAAGCCGGTAAAGTGTTAACTGCACCATACCAAGATTCAACAAGGTTCATCTGTGCCGTTGTTGTAACTGTCGCTGTCCATCCCTCGACGAGAAGCCAGCCGGAGATTGCCTGCCCGATTATCGTGCCGGTCCAGCCCTCGGCCACGTTCCAAGTGACAATCGCGACTGTGCTTATCGTTCCAGACCAGGACTCGATCAAAAGATAATCGTCCGGCGCATAAACAGTCCCTGTCCAGGCCTCAACCCCGTACCACGAAGCTGTCGTTGCCACTGTCCCGGCCCATGATTCTACAACGTTCCAGATCGAGACGGTGAATATGAAGTTTTCAGACCAATTGTCTTCATTTCTTGCGTTATCGGTTGCGCGAACCCGCCAATAATAATTGGAACCAAACGATATCGAATTTTCAACGGTGTGGTAATTTTCCACTATCCCCGGCTTGTAATAAACATACGGCTCGGTGAAACTGTCTTCTGTGTCAATCACGAGATCGTATGTCTCTCCAGAAAAATCGTTCGCGTCCGACCAGGCAAATGTTGGGAATTGGCTTTGGACTGTCGAGCCATTCTCTGGAGTGCCCAATGTTGGAACTCCTGGAAAAGTGTTGTCGAATCCGTCTATCGTGTCGGCAACGCTTGGCGCATTTTCGTAGTTTCCGCGCTCGTCCCATGCCCTGGAGTAGAACTCGTAATAGCCGATGCCGTTGTCGAATGTGAAATCGAACGAGTATGGTGGCGTCAAATCGTTGTCGAACAGCATCCATTCACCCCAGGCGGCGTTGTCGACCGCATACCTGTACCAGAGCTCGACGTTGTCGATGTTCCCGTCGTTGTCGCTGGCGGTGACCGTTATCACGAGCGGCGAAGTGTTTTCCCAGTAAAGTGAAACTGAATCCACGCTTGATGCAGGGGGGACGATCAAAGTGAAAGTGAACCACTCCGACCAGTTCTCGTTGCCTGCGTTGTCGATCGCTCCGACCCGCCAGTAGTAGGGTGAGAAATTCTCTGAAATTTTGTTCTCGATGTTTTCCTGCCAGTTGTCCGTCATGTTTTCCATCAAGTATATCGGTGAAGAGAAATCGGGATCGTTGTCTATTGAAAGCGTGTAGTAAATCCCGCTGGGGTCGTACACTCCCGTCCAGGCAAAATACGGCTGGTCCACGGCCAGACCCTCGTTGTTGTCAGGGGTTGTGAGAGTCACGAAAGAAGGTGTAACGGTGTCCACTGTGAAACTATAAGGTGTGGACCAGGGCGAGGAATTCGTGCCGTCTTTCGACCTGACCTTCCAGTAGTAAACTTGGTCGGTTAGGTCCGACAGCGAGTATTGGCTCACCGTAAGGGAAGGATCGTTGACGAGAGGTGATGTGAAATTTGAGTCGTTGTCGACCATCAGGTGGTAGGTTGTCGCCCCGTCGACGTCCGACCAGTCAAGGGTCGGCGAGCTGTTGTTCACGTATTCGCCGTTTGTCGGGAAGAGGAGTGTGGGCGCGCCAAGAGTTCTCGCTGTGCCGCCCCAATTCTCGACCAGCCGCCAGTCTGGCGGGAAGTAATTCAACGAGACGATGTCCAAAACTGGGCCGCTCGCAGCGCTGAGAAGCTCGTTTTCGCTCGAGAAATAAACGATATACTTGATGTACCGATTCTCAGGGATATTCTCCATGTTGTTCTCCGATGGAGTTTGGAAGTTGTCGTTCGATGTCCCACTCGGCCCAATCCATTCGCTCCAAGTTGAATTGTCCGCGCTCACGCTCACCTTAAGCTGGATGTCCGAATAGTACGTCTTGTTTTCTTCAATCGTGGCCAAGTCGACGTATAAGACCGTCTGGGTTCCGTCGGCCGTTGCTTCCCCATACTTTATGTAAACGCTTGTGCCGTCCAAATAGTCAGAAATCTGGGCGCTGCTGAAAGTGTTCTCTATCGTTTTCTCGACTGCTGTCAAATTGTCGATCCACTCCCACTGGGCGCTTGTGACGTTCCTTATGTAAACGCTGATCTCCTCGTCCCCGCTCGTGTAACCCCTTATCCTGACCGTGTAGTTGTCGTGCCCAGTTTCAACGTTCGTGATGGTTTGCTGCCAGTTCAGGGTGTTATCCTCCAAATTTTCCCCTATGTTCTCGTAAACCCCATCTTCGGCGTTTGTGTCCGCGAAAGACCCTCCGACAATCTCACCTTTCCTAGAAGTCGTATCAATCAGCGGGTCCGGCTCGGCCCCGACGTTGTCGTTTTCTAGCACCAATAGCTTCGGCTCAATTTCCGTCCAATCGAGGTTGTCCCAGGCGACGATAAACCCGGCATCGAAAACCTGGGAGGTGTACCTTCCGAGGGTTTTCCCCGAAACTAGCCTGACGGCATCGCCGACGTTCTCCGTGTTCTCGTGCTGGCCAAGATCGAAGTTTTCGTTCGTGTCGTCCGTGAACGAAGCGGCCGCCGCGAATCCTGCAGAAATCGGGGAAAACATGGAAAGAACAATTGCAAGGGAAATCAAAATACTGAAGGGTTTGTGCAATCTTTTCAATTTGGATTTTTTCTTATTGCTATTCTGTATAGAGATTGAATGAACATGAGATTGGGCCCCAATCACTGGAACGTACGATTGACTAGAATCCGAACATCCAGAGGGCCCATCCTCAAGGCCAACTAATATGTTGGCGCGCGCCATAAGGTACCGGTAAAATCTCTGTTTGGTGTGCCCACGCCTCTTTTTGGTCGGGCTAACGTTTCGGTGATGAGCGAAACTAATTTAAATGATTTTGGTTTACTTATAAATGGGAGAATGAAAAAGATCGACCGGATAATGCGGGAATTGCTCTATAGATACTATTCAACAGGCGCAAGATTCTTCAACCAGAAGGGTCTCGCCTCGACTTGCGAACTTTCCCTCGGGACGGTGAACCCTGTGGTCAGCCAGCTCGAGCAGATAGGCGCGATAGAGCGCAAGCCACTCGGATTCCGGCTTGTGGAGCCGAAAAGACTCCTGGCATACTGGTCCGCCACCCGGGATCTGCCGAAGGACATAATTTACGCGACAT
>SBBD01000008.1 GCA_005239845.1 archaeon
CCCTGCTTCTTCCTGGAGAGGAACGCGTCATCAACTTCGGTGTCGTGGTTCCGGACTACGCGCTGGCAGGGGACTATTTGCTGAAGATGGAAGTACGGGGCAGCAATCCCACTATTGAGTACATGGTGCTGCGCGTCAAGAGCTATCCTCACAACTATCCGCACCCCGTCGTGTTGAGGCAAGTCCGTCTCGACCGCCTCTTGCAGGAAACCACGGTGGCCTTGAACTTCCGCAACTTGGGCTCCAAGCCCATTCCCTTCTTCCGCGCCGAAGAACGCATTCCCGACGAGTTCAACGTGCAGGCGGAAGACCTCACGTTTCTGGACAAGCAGGCTGAAATCGTGAGAAAGAAGCCGTTGACCATCGCCTGGGAATTCGTGAACCTGAACCCGAACGAGATCGCCTATGCCACGTACTCCATTCCCGTCGTGTTGAACTCGTACGCCGCCTACGTGTACTGGCAAGTGCAACAAGTGGCCGTCAGCCAGAAAAGCACGCGCCTGCTCGAGTTCCTGGACGTGCAAGGCCTCTTCGCCCCCGAACTCTACGAAAACGAGGAAGGCGAAGTGGCCGTGGACGTCTTCTATGCCGGGCTCTTGCCCTTGAACGTGCACGCCGTCCTCGAAGTGCCTCCCGGGTTCGACGTGAAGCCTCCCGAACTCGAGAGGCCCCTCGTGCCCAAGGGCGTCACGCGCTTCCGCTTCCTCATCAAGCCTCCCTTGAAAAGCGCGGGCTCGCACTTGCTCGACTTCCGGCTCGTGACTGAAGAAGGGCTCTTGGCGAAGAGCACGCCCGTGCAAGTGCGGACAAGAGAACAGGAAAGCCTCGGCAGCATCGCCGCCCGTTTTTCTCCACAGGTTGCGGCCATCCTGGGGGCCTCCATCGTGTTCGCGGCCGCCATGTACATCGTCTTCAAGCGGAGGAGGGACGAGGAACACGCAAGACGCCACTTCAAGGAAGACCGGGCCAGCTACTTGGACCAGCTCAAGCAGGCCATGCAAGAACGGTTTGAGTAGCTCCCTCTGAACCGAATTTTTTTTTCTTCCCCTCTTCCTATTCCTTACAGGCCTAACCAAATTTGCCCTTTGTCCCGCTCGCTTCTTTTCCAGGGACGACACGTCCCGCTTTCCTTGCGGATATCCAAACAAAACCTTAAAAGGGGACGCCGGCTACTTTTTTCCGATTGGCTATGCCTTCGGAGAGAAAAAACAAGATTTTAGGAGTCGTTTCGGGCAAGGGAGGCGTGGGAAAAAGCGTCATCGCCATCAACACGGCCATGCTTTTGAAACGGCAAGGCCGCAATTCGATCATCGTGGACTGCGACTTGAGCAACCCTTCCGCTGGCTTGCACTTGGGCCTCTCGTACGGCGCCATCGGCATCCAGGAAGTGCTGCAAGGAAAAGCCAAAGCGGCGGACGCCATCGTCGTGCAGCCCCAGAGCGGCTTGCGCGTGCTTCCCGCCAGCCTCAAGTACCACCCGGATGTGGGGCTCAAGAACCTGAAAAACATTTTGTGGGGCATGTCGGGGTACGATTATATCGTCGTGGATTCCCCTCCCGGCATCACGGACGACGTGGAATACATTTTAGATGCATGCGACGAAGTCGTCGTGGTCACGACTCCCGACGTGCCAAGCGCCACGTCCGCCGCCAAAGTCATTTCGCTCTGCAAGGACAAGAAGACTCCGGTAAAGGGCGTCGTGGTCAACCGCATTTCCGGAGCCGCATTCGAGCTCACCAACCGCGAGATCGAGACCATGGCTGAAGTGCCCATCGTCGCCAACATCCCCGAAGATTCCCTCGTGCCGGAAAGCATTGCCGCGCGGACGCCCATCGTACTATACAAGTCTTCCTCCCCCGCTTCCAAGCGGCTGAAGGACTTCGTCAGCGTGCTCACGAGCGTCGGGGAGCCCATGCAGATCAGGGACACCGTCTTCCACCGCCTCAAGCGCTTCTTCCGCAAGCTTTTCCGCCGGTAATAGCCGCTGCTCTCTCGTTCCTCCCGCATTCCTATTCTCTTTTCTTCCTCCCGTGTTCCAAAAGCGTTAAAAACAAGCAGTTGCACGTTAACATCCACATGTTGGGTTCCCTTGCCTTGCAAGGGCCAGAAACGGTGAACTTCATGGGTGCCTTCAAGTATATTCAGGAGTCGTTCGAAAAAAGCTATAGGGAACGCTCCCCTTCCTTCAAGAAACGCATTTCTTCTTGGAAGAACTCCAGAACCGTCGAGCGCGTTGCCAACCCCACGAATCCTTTGCGTGCCCGCGCTTTGGGGTACAAGGCCAAGAAAGGCTATGTGGTCGTGCGCGTGAAGATGGCGAGAGGAAAACGCGCCCGCAGAAAACCCGACCAGGGAAGGAAGCCCGGCAAGACCGTCAAGTTCCGCGCCCTCGGCCGTTCCCTCTCCTACTACGCGGAAGAGAAGGCCGCCAGGCGCTACCCCAACCTGTGCGTCCTCAATTCCTATCTCGTGGGCGAGGACGGCGTCAACAAGTATTTTGAAGTGCTGATGAAAACGCCTCAAGCCTAAAGGGGCAAAACATTAAAGTGCCCGCCTTCCCTTTCTATTCTTTAGTGCTACGCTTACCATGTCTTCCCCGCTTGTTTTTCTCAAAACGCGTTCCGACGTGCACCACCTGCGCGGAGGGGAACTCGTCGCCTCTGAAGACCCCGAGCTCTTGAAGGAATCTCTGAAACGCCACCCGAAAGCCATTATTCCCACCTATACGCGCTCTTTTTACCGCCAAGAGGGCTTGGTAGAGCTTGCCAAGGAAGCCGGCGTGCCGTTTGAACTCCCCCTCCTTCCCATTTTACGCTCTTCCTCCACAAGACGCGCCCGCCTGCTCTACGAGTACCGTCGCTTCATCCGCTTCTGCGAAAAGAAGAAGGCAAAATATTGGCTCATCCTCATTCCTGAAAGCCCGTACGACGCCAAAAGCGCCCGAGAACTGGAATCCATTGCAACCGTGTTCTTCGGCTTGACGAAGGAACAGGCAAGGAAGCGCTTCGCATGACCGGTTCAGGTAAACGCCGCTATTATCTTTTCTCGTTCTATCCAGCCCTATCCGCGTGCAGACCTGTCATTATACCGTTTGGTTTTAAACCAAAAAGTATAAAAATAAGTTCGACGTTGAAGGGGGTATGAAAGAGGTGGAAAACCCGTTCGTCATTGGAAAAGTGGTCACCGGCGCTAAATTTGCCGACCGCAAGAAGGAAATGGCGTTCCTGAGGCGAGAGGTCAAGAATGGCCAGAATGTCATCGTGATCTCCCCTCGCCGGTATGGCAAGACCTCTCTGGTCGTCAACGCACTGGAAGGAGACGTAGACTATGTTTACGTGGACTGTTCGCTGGCGGAAAGCGAGGCAGGCCTTGTCGAACAGCTGCTGAACGGTTATGCGGGAAGGCAGCCGCTGGAAAAGCTGGCCCTCGAGGCAAAGAAGTTCTTGCAGGACGTCGAAATCTCGCTGGAAATCAAGCCCGTTCGCCTCAAAGTGCAACGAGTGGGCCAGTCCGGCTTAGAGGAAGCCGTCACGTATGTGTCCCGCAAGACCGTCGTGTTCGACGAGTTCCAAGACGTCCTGGCCATTTCGTCAACCCTTCCCAAGAAGCTGCGTTCCCTGCTGCAGCACAAGAAGAAGGCCTTCCTTTTTTTGGGCAGCAAGCGGCACATGATGGAAGGCCTTTTCGCCAGCCCCAACAGCCCCTTCTACAACTCGGGCGTTGTCCTGCATCTTGAAAAAATCCCTCGCGAGGAATTCGCCTCGTTTATTGTTCACTGGTTTAAACAGACGGGTGTTCCCTTGCAAGAAGGCGACGTTGGCTCCGTACTGTCTTTCTCCGAAGGACACCCTTACTATACTCAGTATGCGTGCCATTTTCTTTGGGAAAAGCGACGTCAAGGAAACCGTTCGCCTTTTCCTTCCATTTTGCGCGAGATCGTGGGAACGAACTCGGACTATTTCGAGCGCCTCTACTCGGCTCTGTCCCCCAACCAGAAAAAGGCGCTGGCCGTGGCCGCAACGGAGAAAAACGTCTTTTCGCGACACGCAATCGAAAAGTACGGTGTTCCCAGCACGCAACACTTGCAGAAGGCGCTGGACGCCCTGCGTTCCAAGGAACTTTTGGACAAGAATGGGGGCTACTCCTACATTGATTTACTCTTCCAGCAATGGATTTTATACCGTTTGGTTTTAAACCAAAAAGTATAATTTTTACCCGAAGTCCTTTCCCGCCAGTTCCTCCTGAGGATACTTAAACAAGTGCATTCTGATGTACATAAAGTAAAGAAATAAGTACATTACAATGTACATAAAGTTTAAAAACATGTACATTTCAACGTACATATATGGAAAAAGAGAAGGTGGCGTTGTTTAACCCGTGGTGGCAGGGAAAAGGGGTTGATCCAGCGCTCGCGCTTTCCTTCAAACGCTCCGTGTATTCTGAAGTCCAGCAAATCCTCGAAAAAAGGTTCGTTATCGCCTTAACGGGGTTGAGGCGGATGGGCAAAACGACCGTCATGTACCAAACCATCGACCACCTTCTCAAGAAAGGAGTGAAGCCGGAAAACATTCTCTTCTTCTCCTTCGACGAGTATCCTGCGGACATCGACGATTTGCTTTCCACCTACACTGGCCTTACCCGCATCCAGCTTCGGGAGGAACGGGCTTTCGTCTTCCTGGACGAGGTACAGAAGTGCGAGGGATGGGAAAACCAGGTGAAAAAGTATTACGACCTCTACCCCAAAATAAAATTTTTCTTGAGCGGCTCGGAGTCCTTGTTCATCCGGAAAAAAACAAAGGAGACGCTCGCCGGCAGGCTCTTTGAGTACGGGCTCAGGCCCCTGAGCTTCAAGGAATACCTCTCGCTCAAAAACGTCCCGGAAAAGGAACTGCATTTCGCGGCCTCCCTCGTTCCGCACTTCATGGAGTTTGCGGAATCCGGCGGCTTCCCGGAAACCGTGGCGATGGAAAATGGGGAAGAGCTTCGGCGGTACGTGCGGTCCATCGTCGTCGACAAAATTGTTTACAAGGACATACCCAAAATTTTCAGGATAGACGATCCCGACTTCCTCGTCACGCTGCTGGAGCTGATTTCGTCCAACCCGGGCATTTACCTGGATTACCAGTCGCTGGGCCGGCAGTTCGGGAAAGACCGGCGCGTGGTCAAGGCCTACGTCCATTACCTGGAGGAGAGTTTTCTCGTGCGGCTGTTGGGCAATTACCGGAAAGGCAAGGCGGCTTCCTTACGGAAATTGAAACGGGCCTACCCTTCGGATACGGCGTTCATTCGCCTATTCAAGCCCCAAACGGACGACGCGTTTTTCGGGAGGGTGGTCGAGACGCTTGTGCTGAATGCAGCGGACGCCCAACAGTTCTGGAGAAACGCGCACGAAATCGACGCGGTCGTTGAGAATAGGCCGCTGGAAGTGAAATACCAGGAACACATTTCCAGCTCGGACTTGAAAGGTTTGAGGGAATTCATGCGCAAATTTGGTCGAAAATCAGCACTTCTAGTAACGAAAAAGGACGAGCAGAAGCTGGACGTCCCAGAGGGTGAAATCCAGTTGCTTCCCGCCTGGAAGTTCCTCTTGGAAAGAACGCCCGAATCCTAAGGAAGAATCGAGGCCCTTCCCTGCCCTTATTCGTATTTTGCTCTTTCGAAATCCTTGTGGGCCTCATCCGAATTTGCTTTGCTCGAAATCCTTTCCCGCCTTCGTCCGTATCGTATTTCGCTTTTTCGAAGTCCTTGCGCGGCTCAATCGTATTTGCCTTGCTCGAAGCCCTTTCAGC
>SBBD01000190.1 GCA_005239845.1 archaeon
CCTGTTGACGGAAACCCAACTCGAATACGCTTTGCCTCCGAAGTCGGATTTCGAATACATAAAGCAAGAGCTGGCGGCAAGGGGGTTGCTGCCCCTGAAAGCGACGGATGTTCGGGTTCCTACCCTAGCCAGGCTGTTGGGCCACTTGTTTGGAGACGGCTGCTTGAGCTACTCCATGAAAAAGTACAAGTCGAACTGTTCCATCGCGTTCACGGGAACCGAGGAAGACTTAAAGGACATTGCCGCAGACGTTCAAACGCTTGGATTTCCCACTTCCAAAATTACGAGGCAGTACGCGCGTTCTGAGTTGGTTAGCGGGCAAGTCATCGAAGGCCAAACGACGCGCATGTCCTGCTACTCCAAGCCCCTTTTCGCCTTGATGGCGGCGCTCGGCGCCCCCGTGGGAGAAAAAACCGAGCAGGAAACAAGGATTCCGGAGTGGATATTGAAGGGAAGAAAGCTGCTGCAGCGCGAGTTCCTGTCCGCCTATTTCGGCTCCGAGATGACGAGGCCTCGCCTTCAAAAGAAGGGCCGCAACTTCACTTCGCCGGCCCTTTCCCTGAACAAAGTGGAGGAAAAGCTGGAGGCCGGCGTCATGTTCGTCCGCGAACTCGGCGTGTTGCTTTCCGCTTTCGGGGTTTCCGTTGCTTATACGCGCATCGTGGACGCTGTGACGCGCAGGGACGGGAAGAAAACCAAGAAAATCAAGGCCGTGCTTTCCACGAAGCCGGAAGCGCTCCTCGCGCTGTACGGCACCATCGGCTTTGCCTACTGCAAGCGCCGCAGGGCGCTGGCGCGTTTTGCCGTGCAGTATCTGGACTTCAAGCGCAAGGCCCTCTCCGAGCGCGTGGTGGTTCAACAACGCGTTTTGGCTTTGCGCGCCCAAGAACGCCCGGTGGCGTACATTGCGGGCACGCTCGGAATCCCCGTGCATGCCGTGAGGGACTGGCTGCGCTCGTACCGCAAGTTCGGGAACAAAGCGGCCGTCCACGTGCCTGCCGTATCTATTCCTTCCTTTCAAGAGTTCATGGCGGAGCACGCGGCCTCCGAGGAAGGATTGTGCTGGGAAACCGTCGGAACGATCGAGTCGGTGAACGTGAACGATGTCCGGGACGTTACGACGTTGCAAAATACACACAATTTCTTCGCCAACGGGTTTTTGACGGGCAACTGCGGCCTCATCAAATCGCTTGCGTTGTTCTGCGAGGTTTCCACGGGCGCGGACGAAAAGCCCGTGGAACAGGCGTTGAAGAAGATTGGCTTGACGTTGCATTCGGCGTGATACCTTATGCGTTCTTCCGTGTTCTTGAATGGCAGGTTCCTGGGTTTCCATGACCATGGGGAGAAGCTGGCCCACGAGCTGCGCGACAAGCGCAGGAAAGGCGAGCTGGACTTGCAGGCGAACGTCGCCTATTACGCGAAGACGGACGAAGTGTTCATCAACACGGACGAGGGACGGGCCCGGAGGCCGCTCATCGTGGTAAAGAACAGCAAGAGCACGCTGCTTCCCGAGCACGTCGAGAAAGTCAAGCAAAAAGAGCTGCATTGGGGGGACCTCGTCAAGCGCGGCATCGTGGAATACTTGGACTCGGAGGAAGAGGAGAACGCCGTCGTGGCGCTTACGGAAGACGACATGGACGAGCGGACGACGCACGTGGAAGTGGATGCGGCGGGCATGCTGGGCTACGTGAGCAACCAGGTGCCCTTCGTGGAGCACAACATGGCGCCCCGCGTCCTCATGGCCGCACAACACACCAAACAAGCCCTGGGATTATACGCCGCCAATTTCAACTTGCGCACGGAAACCCGCGGGTACTTGCTCTATTACCCCCAGCGCCCCCTCATCCAAACGAAAGCGTACGAGGCGTTGAGGAACTACAAGCGTTCTTCAGGACAGAATTTCGTGGTCGCCGTCCTGTCCTACTATGGGTTCAACATGAATGACGCCATCGTGCTCAACAAGAATGCCGTGGAACGAGCGTTAGGGAGGAGCGCGTTCTACCGCTCGTACGCTTCCGAGGAACGCCGCTATCCGGGCGGCCAGAAGGACAAGTTCGAAGTTCCTCCGGAATACGTGCAAGGCTTTCTGGGAGAGGATGCCTACCGCCACTTGGGCGAAGACGGGCTGATTTCCCCTGAAACCATTGTACCCGGGGATTCCGTGCTCGTGGGCAAAACGTCGCCTCCCCGCTTCCTGAAAGAGATTTCCGCCCTCGATGTGGAGACGGAAAAGCGCCGCGAAAGCTCCGTCACGGTAAGGAGCAACGAGGATGGCATTGTCGATGCCGTCATGCTTTCCGATAGCATGGCCGGCAACCGTTTCGTCAAAGTGCGCGTGCGCAAGACCAACATCCCTGAAATCGGGGACAAGTTCGCCTCTCGTTACGGGCAAAAGGGCGTGGTTTCCCTGCTGGTTCCCCAAGAAGACCTGCCGTTCACGAAGGACGGCGTCGTACCGGACCTCATCATCAACCCGCACGCCATTCCCGGCCGCATGACGGCGGGACATCTTTTGGAAATGCTGGGCGGAAAAGCGGCTTCGCTGGAGGGAAGCATCCGCGACGGCTCTTCCTTCGACGGGGATTCCCAGGAAGACTATGAAGAGCTCCTGAAAAAGCACGGCTTCCGCGCCTCGGGGGAAGAGACGCTCTACGACGGCTATACGGGCCGCATGCTCTCCGCGAAAATTTTTGTAGGGGTCATTTATTACCAACGCTTGCACCATCTGGTCAGTTTGAAGATGCACGCGCGTTCCCGCGGGCCCGTGCAATTGCTGACGCACCAGCCCACGGAGGGAAGGGCGCGCGAGGGCGGCTTGCGCCTCGGGGAAATGGAAAGGGACTGCTTCATCGGCTATGGGGCCGCCTCGCTCTTGAAGGAACGCATGATCGACAGTTCCGACAAGACCGTGGAACTCGTGTGCAACAAGTGTGGCTCGCTGGCCGTCTCCGACAAGATCAAGGGCGCCGTGTTCTGCCCGTTGTGCGAGAGCTCGAGCATTTCCGAGGTGGAGATGTCGTACGCGTTCAAGCTCTTGCTGGATGAGATGAAGAGCATCGGCATCTTCCCGAAGCTGCTGGTGAAAGACAGGGGTTAAGCCATGAAAGTCATCGAAAAAGTCGAGTTTGGGGTCTTCTCGCCCGAGCAGATCCGGAAGCTCAGCACGGTGAAGATCACGGTGCCCGACACCTATGACGAGGACGGCTATCCCATCGGGGGGGGCCTGGCGGACCAGCACTTGGGCGTCATCGACCCGGGCTTGAAGTGCAAGACCTGCGGCGGAAGGATGAAGAGCTGCAGCGGCCACTTCGGGCATATCGAACTCGTCCGGCCTGTGGTTCACGTGGGTTATGCGAAAGCCATTTACCAGTTGCTGAAGGCGTCGTGCCGGCGCTGCGGAAAAATGCTGATTGAGGTGGATTCTCTCGAAAAGGCCAAGAAAGTGGCGGAATGCCCGCATTGCGAGGAAAAGCAGAAGGCCGTCAAGTTCATCCGCCCCACCTCGTTCTTTGAGGAGGACCGCAAGCTCCTTCCCTCGGAAATCCGCGAGCGCCTGGAACGCATTCCCGACGAGGCACTCGACTTGCTGGGGGTAGCCGTAAGGCCCGAATGGCTCGTGTTGACGGTGCTGCTCGTTCCTCCCGTGAGCGTGAGGCCCAGCATCACGCTGGAGACCGGCGAACGCTCGGAGGACGACTTGACGCACAAGCTCGTGGACATCATCCGCATCAACCAGCGCCTCGCGGAAAACATTGATGCCGGAGCCCCGCAACTCATCATTGAAGACCTCTGGGAGCTCTTGCAGTACCACGTCGTCACCTATTTCGACAACGAGACGGCGGGGATTCCCCCGGCAAGGCATCGCTCCGGGAGACAACTGAAAACGCTGTTCCAGCGCCTGAAAGGCAAGGAGGGGAGGTTCCGCTACAACCTTTCGGGCAAGCGGGTCAACTTCTCCGCGCGTACCGTCATTTCTCCCGACCCCACGCTCGGCATCAACGAAATCGGGGTTCCGGAGGCCATCGCGCGCGAGCTCACCATCCCGCTTTCCATCAACGAGTGGAACCTGGAATACGCGAAGAAGCTCTTGCAGGAACACACGGACCGCGTGAATTATGTCATCCGCCCGGATGGGCGAAGGAAGAAGGTGACGACGCTCAACCTGGAGGAAACCCTGGGCGAACTCACGGTGGGGTATACGTTGGAGCGGCAACTCATGGACGGGGACTCCGTGGTCTTCAACCGCCAGCCCTCGCTTCACCGCATCAGCATGATGTGCCACACCGTCAAAGTGCTTCCTGGCAAGACGTTCCGCTTCAACGTAGCGGACTGCCGGCCGTACAACGCGGACTTCGATGGCGATGAGATGAACATTCACGCTCCCCAAAACGAGGAAGCGCAGGCGGAAGCCGAAATCCTGATGAAAGTGCAGGAACAAATCCTCTCCCCGCGCAACGGAGAGCCCGTCATCACGGCGGACCTGGACCAGATTTCCGGGCTGTATTTGTTGACGCTTCCCGACGTCAAGTTTTCCAAGCAGGAGGCCTGCGACCTCCTGAACGCCGCGGGCTTGGTGGAAGCCGTGGACGGCCCGATTTCGGGGCGCGCGTTGTTCAGCCTCTTCCTCCCGAAAGAGCTCAACTTCGAATACATGAACAAGGTCAAGGAAGTCGTCACCATCAAGAATGGCAAGCTCGTGGACGGCCATATAGACTCGCGTACGAACGATGCGATTACGAAAGAGGTCTTCCTGCGCTTCGGCCCGGAAGTCTGCAAGCGCTTCCTCGACTCCGTGACCAAAGCGGCTTCCTACGTGGTCACGCGCTATGGTCTGTCCCTTTCGCTCAACGACTACTGCATCGCGGACGAGGCGCGCAAGGAAATCCGCGTGATGGTCAGGGACGCCCATCGCGAAGTGCGCAAGCTCCTCGTAGCCGTCAAGGAGAAACGCTTGGTGCGCAAGCCCGGCAAGACCCTGCGTGAAACCTTCGAAGAACAAGTCATGGGCATCCTGGAAGGTGCGAGGGACCAATGCGGGAAAATCGTCCTGCACTCCGTGCAGCGCTCTCCATCGGCCTTCGGAGGACAGGTGCTCCACCAGAACCCGGCCATCATGATGAGCAAAGCGGGCGCGAAAGGAAAGTTGCTGAACGTCGTCCAAATGGCTGCGCTGGTAGGGCAACAGGCCGTGCGGGGAAAGCGCATGACCGCAGGCTACGCCAACCGCATCCTCCCCCATTTCCGGAAAGGGGACTATTCCGGGGCTTCGCGGGGATTCGTGACCAGCAACTACAAGGAAGGCCTGACTCCCTTGCAGTACTTCTTCCACGCGGCCGGAGGAAGGGACTCCGTCGTGGACAAAGGAGTCAACCCCAGCAAGACGGGATACATGCAGCGCCGTTTAATCAATGCGTTGCAGGATTTGATCGTATTCCCTGACGCGTCCGTGCGGGATGCGGAAGGCAAGATCGTGCAATTCGTTTACGGCGACGACGGCAAGGATGCAGCGAACAACCCCATCGCGTACGGCGAGCCCGTCGGAGTCGTTGCGGCGCAAAGCATCGGGGAACCCGGGACGCAAATGACTTTGCGCACCTTCCACTACGCGGGAGTCGCCTCGCTGGCACAACTGGGGTTCACCCGCCTCGTGGAGATCGTGGACGCCCGAAAAACGCCGAAGAGCCCCGTCATGGACATCCAGTTGAAGCCCGAAATCGCGCAGGACGTGAAGAAAGTGACCCAGATTGCGGGAAGCATTGCGCAAGTGTCCTTCTCGAAGGTGGCGGAAATCCGCGAGGACTTCGAGAACAAGCGTATCCGCATCAAGCTCGACCCGGAAAAACTCAAGGAACTCAAGATCGAGGAGGAGGAGATTCTCAAGCTCATCAAAACGGTTTCGGAATATGAAAAGCGCGGGGACGTCCTTTTCGTGGTCCCGAAAGAAGAAAAGCTCAAGACCATCCGCAAAACCACGACCAAGCTTCAAGACATCATCTTGCGGGGGATTCCGGGCGTTCAGCGGGCCATTTTGATTGAGAAGGACGGCCAGTACTCCATTGCCACGGAAGGCACGAACCTCGAAATGGTGCTCAAGATTCCGGAAGTGGACGTCGCGCGCACGACCACGAACGACATCATGGAAGTGCAACGCGTGCTCGGGATTGAGGCAGCCCGCAACTGCATCATCGCGGAAATCGAGAAGGTGCTCCACGCGCAGGACTTGAAGGTGGACGTGCGCCACATTTCCCTGATTGCGGACATGATGACGGCGAGCGGGGAAGTCAAGAGCATCGGCCGGCACGGCCTGGCCGGAGAAAAAGCTTCCGTGCTTTCCCGCGCCGCTTTTGAGGAAACCACGAAGCACCTGATCAGCGCCAGCCTCGGCGGAGAGGTCGACCCCTTGCGAGGCGTGGCGGAAAACATCATCATCGGGCAGACCATTCCCTGCGGGACGGGCAAGGTCATGGTCGTCATGAAAGTGGAGTAAGTCCTTTTTCTAAGACGGTAAGTAATTTTTATTAAGAAAATTATTCTTTTTGGAATTTTTGGAGCACGAGGCTATAAATAACCCTGCACGCCCTACTCTCTCATGAGCCGCGTTCGGTACAAGGGCGTCCTGCTGGTAGGGCCCGTTTCCCGTTCCGAGGCCACGGCGAACACCCACCGTAGGCTTCGGGACGACCGTGCCGCCCCTGCTGAATTTCAGCAGGCCATCGGGCAGGACCGCAAGACGCTCTTGGACGCCCAGAAAGGCTTCGCCTTCGTTTCCGGAGGGCAGGCCGACTGGCTGGACCTGTTGAGGCCCTTGGCTTGGAACTGGGCCGGGTTTGAACGCCGCGATTCGAAGGGGGAAGACGCAATCGGCCCCGTCACGCGCTGGTTCCGCACAAACACTTTTTACCGCAAGCCCACGCTTACCGGGAAGCTGGAGTGCCAAGGAAACGAGCTCGCCGACGCCCTTCCCTCCCTGAAGCAAGGCATCGTGTTCGTGCTGGGGCCCTTTTCGTTCGTGAAACTGGTCGGCAACGCTTTTTACTCCAGTGAGGAAGCGCTGGCCTCCGACTATCTTGCCGCCTTGTCGGAAAGCCTCCCCGCCTTGAAAAACAAGGGCTATGATTGCCTGCTTTTCCTTGAACCCGCTATCGGTTACTATCGGTCCCGCCATTCGTTTGAAAACCCGGCCTGGCTGTCCTCCTGCTGGTCTTCCCTTTCCCCCACCCTCCATGCCGGCATTCATTTTCCGTTAGCCGAAGCTTCCTCCGTGCTTCCCCTCGTAGAGGATACG
>SBBD01000092.1 GCA_005239845.1 archaeon
ATTGGATTCCGCCTACAATACGATGGCCAATTACCTGCAAATCGTGCGCAACCTGAAAGCCGGCGCCACGGGCAGCACGTACGACCAGCTCGTTCAGGTGGAGAACGGCATCGTGAACGCCATGAACGAGGTGAGTTCCGCAAGAAACGAATTGCAGCAGATGCGGAACGAGCTCCAGCAGATGCAGAACCAAATCACTTCCGCACGGAACGAGATTGCCGCGGCACGAAACGACATCGCGAACACCAGAAGCCAAATCGCGGCCACCTCAGCCAACGCGAGGAACGACGTCAATGCCATGCGAAACCAGCTCAACGACGCCTCCAACCGCCTTTATTCCGCGACGACCAACATCCAGAACGCGAGGAACAACATCAACGCCTTTTCTTCCTTCACGTACTCCATGCAAAACTACCTCTCGCAATCCTACAACGAACTGAATTCGCTCGTCAATGAACTGGATGGGACCGAGAGCCTGCTGCGGAATGCGAAGCAGAACATGGCCCAGTTCCTTGCGAACAACCCGCAGGACTACGTGCCCTCCAAGTTTGAGAAGTTCAGCGAGAAAAAACAGTTGCGGTACTTGGACTCGCTCTTTCCCGTCATCATCGGGCTCGTGTCCATGCTGAGCTGTTTGCTGCTTCCGCCGGTCATAGCCGTCAAGCAGAAAGCGCAAGGCGTAAGGACGCGCATGAAGCTTTCGTACGCCGGCCCGTTCTCCATCGTCACGGGCAAATTCTTGGGGGACTACCTGGTGGGGTTAGTCCAAGTGCTCGTGGTGACGCTGGTAGGAAGCATGGTCTTTGGAGTAAACCTAGGGACGCACTATTTGGCCCTTGCTACCGCCCTTCTTCTGGCCCCTGCCGTGTTCACGGCCATCGGCATGTTCCTCGCCGGTTTCGTCTCCAACGAGGGCAGCGCCGTGCTTTCCTCGCTGCTCGTCAGCATGCCCATGATCTTCCTGAGCGGAATTTTGCTGCCCATCGAGCTCGTGCATGGTGCCTTGCGGGGCGTAGGGTTGTGGATGCCGCTCTACAACGTCACGGAAATGATTTCGAAAGTAACGGTTAGGGACGCACCCATGTACGCGTGGAACAACTATTTCGCCTCCGTTTTCTACCTCGTCCTGTTCCTGTTGCTGGCCTACATCCTCTGGAACAATAAGGAGTGAGGAGGCCGTTTTCCTTCTTTTATCCCATCCAAACCTTTTTATAGAAGTATTGGACAACCAATATAATAATATTGGACAGCCAACTAATTTGGGGTGACCGGAGTATGGAAGAGCGATATGATGCAATAGCCGATGAAAAAACAGTGGAGGCGACCATAAAGAATCTGGAGGAGCGCGGGATAGAGGCTAAAGTCGCGGAAAACAAATCGCAGGCCTTGGAAGAAATCAAGCGCTTGATTCCTGCAGGGGCGTCCGTCATGAACGGTTCCTCTACCACGCTGCAGGAAATCGGGTTCGTGGATTTCCTCAGGGGAGGAAAGCACGGGTGGAAGAACCTGCACGAGCACGTGCTGGCGGAAAAGGATTGGGGAAAACAAGCGGAGTTGAGGCGCCAGGCGCTTCTAGCCGATTATTTTCTTGCGAGTGTGAACGCCATCGCGGAAAGCGGGGAGCTCGTGGCCACCGACAACTCGGGGAGCCGGGTCGGAGCCTTCCCGTATGCGGCAAAACACTTGATTTTGGTGGCCAGTACGAACAAAATTAGGCCTTCTTTGCAAGAGGCGTTGCGGCGCGTATGGGAATACGTCATCCAGCTAGAGGACGAACGCATGATGAAGGCGTATGGCATGCACACGGAACTGGGGAAGACGGTCATCCTCCACCGCGAACGCATTCCCGGCCGAATAAAAGTAATTCTCGTGAAGGAAAAATTAGGGTTTTAATAGACTCAGACGGTAGTCTATCCAGTCCTTCGGTTCAGCCGTTGTTGCTTGGCATACGTGGCGGCCTGCAACACGAGGTCTCTTTGTTCGGGATTCAGGTGCAGCAACTGGTTCCGGTACGTCAGAGCAGGAGTCGTGGGGAGCCCCAACCCCACTTGCCGGTAGCGGACGGGAGTCTGCATGGCTTTTCCACGGAGCTCCAACCAGCGGCCTATTGACTCGGGAGACTGGTAATGGCATATGCGGACGCCTGAAAACCATTGCTTGCGCTCCCACTCCTTGAATGAAACGCGCTCGATGGTCGGCGTTATGGGGGTAAGCCACTTGGCAAACCCGCGGTCTTGGCCGCCAATAATCTTGTAGAAGCGGGCTTTCAACCGAGCCGTGATTTCTCCGGCCTTTCCCCCATTAAACTCCAATTGCACCACGCCATTGCGCTTCCATTTCACTCCCCGCTCTTTCAGTACGCGCATGAGCTCTGCTTGTTGCTGAAGAGAAATGAGGAAGGGGCTGCCCTTGCGCGATTCGTCGCGAATGTCGATGCGGCCGTTTTTTACTCTAAAGGAAAACGTGCCTATAGGGGTGACTTCGGCAGCCGTTCCCGTGAAGAATAGCTCGTCCGCTTTCGCCAACTCGACAATGGAAAGCCTTTTTTCCACGATGCGCAACCTGTGCTGCCGTGCAAAACGCATGACGGCATCCCGCGTAATGCCCGGAAGAACTTCCCCTGCTTTCGGGGGGGAGGTATACAAAATGCGCCTGCTTTTATCCACCAAAAACAAGTTTTCCCCGCTGCCTTCCGCGACTTCGCCGTGCGGGTTGAATAAGATGGCCTCGTCGGCACCGTGCTTATTCGCTTCAAAGTGCGCGATCATTCCCGCATGATACGCGCCCCCCATTTTGAGGCTTGGGAACGGCGTCTTGCGCAGCACGCTGGAAGCATGCGCATGCACGGCATCCTTGGCAAGGTATTTTCCCCACGGCATGGTCTGAACGTGAACAATAAACTCGCTATTTACTGCCCCCACGCCCAACGGCCCTTCGCCCCATCCCGCGAGGGGACGAATATAGCCCGCCTGCAACCCGCTACGGGCTACCGTATCTATAATCATCTGCTTGAGCGCTTCCTTCGTAAGTGGGAAACGGGCGGCAGGAAGCTGGGGAGTTCTAGGAAGTAGGGCGTGGATTCCCTTCCACCAACGGTCCACGTGTTCTTGCAACCGGAAGACGTGGGGGGTGCCGTTGACGTTGTAAAAGCGGATGCCTTCAAACACGGAAGAGCCGTAATGCACGAAATGGGAGTTCAAGTGGATGGTGGGAACATGTCGTGGAAAAGTGCCGATGATGAGCGAGGGTTCTTCAGCGTAAGGACGCCAACGCACGAGCGTCTCCACGCGGCCTTTTCTTGCCGTCAGGCCGGAGCTGGCTTCAACCATAATACGGCAAACGATGCAGAAAGAAGTTTAAAAGCGTAACGAAACCGGAAAAAGGAACGGAATAAAAACAAGTCTTTCCAGAAGAAAAGCATGGAGGAGGCCCTGGCGCGGTTTTTGGCGAAGCATCCCACGCTGGCCACGGAGCTTGCTACGTTAAACGCGCATGGGTTGGGAATACGGTTGCTGGTAGAGCATCTCGCCCAGCTTGCAGGACACGATGCCGGCTTCGCCCTTATTCCGCAAAGCAGGCTGGGCGGAGGACCCCTTTACGGAGGACGAACCTCTCAGGAAACCCCGAAAGGCACGTACCTGATTTTTTCGAGGGCAGGAATGCACACGAAGAGAGAACGAAGAAGAATTCTTGAAAGCGCCCGGGAGCTTGCCAGGGCGCTCAAGCCGAAAGGAGTCCAAACGTTCGTGGTTTCTTCCGTCATACGTCCTGGAGATTACGCAAGGTATGGGCGGGCAAGGCATGCGTACCAAATACCGGCAGTAATCGAAAGGGCGGAAAGCTTGAGGCGCGAGAAAGGAAATAGGCAGAACGTTAACGCGATCACCCTTGGGTTTATCCTTCCACGAGAGGCGAAAGCAACTATTCCGGATACGAAAAGAGTGAATCGCATGGCCCGAGCTATTGCAGAAACAAGGGGTCCGCCTCAACACGTTTCCAGAAGGCTCTGACTACACGTATTTTAGCGCAGGAAACTCTTTTACCCCCACTTCCTCGTCAATGACGAAAGGCACGAAATTCCCTATCTTACACTTCCTCAAAATGGGGGAAACGTATTCCGGAGTTGCTTCGCTGCGCGTCACGTCAAACCCGGCCGCCAAAGGAGACAGGGCAGGAAGCACCACGACGTTTTTTCCTCTCCATTTGCCTTTCAAGGCGCACTTGTACTTGTGCAGGAACCCCACGTCGTCCCGCAAAGAGACGGCCGGGTGCACGTGCCCCAGTACCAGCGTGTGGAAGGGCTTCCAGTTTCTGTGGTTTTCATATTCTTCCAGCCGTTTGTGGCCGTGCACGAACAGGAAGCCTTGTTCCTCGTACGCTTCCACCAGCTTCAGCTGCTGAGACCTCAGAATCCTTGCAATGTAGTTGTCGTGGTTGCCCTTCACGAAAACCGTGGCGATGTTTTGCCGTTTCAAAAAGCGCAGCAGCGCCAGCACTTCATCCCATTCTTGTTGGAGCGCCTTAGAGAACTCGTGCTTGATGTCCCCGTTGATAAGCAGCTTTTTGGCCCGCGTTTCTTCCAGCATTCCTTTTAACGCGTTTTCGATGGCGTCATATTGGGAGTAAGGCATTTGAATTCCTTGAGACTGCAGCACGGCCTCGTAGCCCAACTGCAAGTCGGAAACCGCCAGCAAGCCCAGCTCCTCAAAAAAGACGCCGGCCTGTTTCAACACCTGCATTCTGTTTCACTTCGTTTTTTCCTATCGATCATTTCTTGCCCTTGACTTTCAAGTGCCTGCTTGGCTTTCGGCTGGGAACTAGCGGGTTGAAAGGCTCGGCGTTTTCGGAAGAACGGGAAAGGGAAGGAGTTGAAGAGGAAGTAAGAGAAGAACGCAGGTTAAGAGTGGGCATAGGGGCAAGAGGAGGAGCTGGCCGTTCAGGAACTTTTTTTCCGAGGCGCTGCAAGACCAGCGTGTGCAGGCGCTCGAGGATGGCCTTGCGGTCTGCCATGAGCACGGCGTCGGAAATGCCTTGCGTGATGAGCAACTGCGCGAAGGGGGAAGGCAAGTCGTAGGGTCTGAGCAGGACGGCTTCCAGTTCGCCTTTCTGCAGGCGTTCCAGAACGACACTTGCATTCTTCAAGTCCATGTGGTCCTCGAGAATCTCTCGGAACGTTTCCTGCACGACGGGAAAGTTCGCCAAGCTAGAAGAAATGCCGAACAGCACGTGGGCGCTCATCTGCATCCTCCCCACCGAACGCTTTCTACCCAAATAATTGCGCAAGATCATGAAGGAACGCACGGCAACGTCCCTGAACTTGCGCTTGAGAGTTTCCGTTTGCTTGATGGCCTCCCGCGCCTCTTCCTCCAAATCCAAGCGGGCCAGCAAGAACAAGTGCTTCTTGACGTCCACGTTCACCGCTCGAGAAATGGTGAGCACGAAGCCGTTGTCGTTGAAGGAAATGAGGACGTTGCGGTTGATTTCGTGGGAAATGCGGTGGGCCAGCGTCTTGCTCAGCACCTCATTGACTCTTCTTCCGAACAAGGAATGGAAGATGAAGTGCCTTCTTCCTTCGGAAAGGAATTCCTCGACTACGAGGCGCTTGTCGGAGTGGAAGCCGTGGTAGCCCACGAGTTTTAAAAAGCCCATTTGTTCCGCGAAGTAGTTGTAAATGGCCTCTGCGGCATCCGCGTTGCAGGCACAATCCTCTTTCAAAAACGTGAGCGCCTCCTCCGGCCCCTTGTTGGCGATGATGGAAGCAAGGGTGCCCCGGAATCTTCCGATGGCGTTCGCAAGGTCAAAGGAAAGGGGGAGCATTTCCGAAAACCATTGCGGAATCGTTGGGCGCAAGCCCGGCGCCGCCGTGACATAGCACTGCAGGCCTTTTGCATACTCGTACTGGTACGTCTTGCCGCCCAAAACGAAGCGGTCGTCCTTCTTCAGCTGTTCCAAGAACTCTTCCTCCAGGTTCCCGATGTGGCGCCTGTTCGGCAGCAGATTCACGCTCACGGAAACGTCGTCGGGAATCGTGCCCACGTTGGTCGCGTAAAGGATGCGGGCCAGTTTTCCGCGCCGTCCAAACGCGTTCTTTTCCTCGTCGAACCATATCTTGCCGTAGACCCGGTATTTTTCGAGCTGACCGAAAGCTCCCGAAAGAAAACGCAAAACGTTCAAGAAAGAATCACGGGACAAGGAAGAATAGCACGCACTTCGTCTTACCAACCTTAACGCCTCGTCCACATCCCACTCCTTCTCGATGGCCATCCCCACCACGTGTTGCGAGAGTACGTCCAAACAATTGCGGGGAATCTGCACACGATCAATATGCCCCTTTTTTGCCTCGCTTAACATGACGCCGACTTCCACGGCATCATCCCGGTCCAGCGCGATGAGCTTGCTTTCGGAAATCTTGTAGATGTCGTGCCCGCTCCTTCCCGTGCGCTGCAAGGCACGCGCCACGCTCTTTGGGGACCCCACCTGCACCACCAAATCGATGTAGCCGATGTCAATCCCCAACTCGAGGCTCGTGGAACAGACGACGGCCTTCAATTCCCCGCGCTTCAGTTTGTCCTCCACGCCCCGCCGTTCTTCCCGGGAAAGCGAGGAGTGGTGGGCTTCCAAACCCTGCGCGTACGTGCCCGGGAAATAGGTTTTCAAATGGTGCACGATGCGCTCGGTTCCCGAACGCGTGTTCGTGAACACCAGCGTGGTGCGGTGGTTTTGGATGAGCTCGTCCAAAATCTGGTAGGTGCGCTTCTGCAACTCGTCCTGCGTGCAGTAAATGAGGTCGTTCGTCGGGGAAAGCAGCTGCAGGTCCATCGCTTTCGCGTACTGCGCGTTGACGATGGTGCCGTCGCGGCTTTTCCCATTCTCGAAGCCGACCAGGTATGCCGCCACGTCTTCCAAGGGGGCGATGGTGGCACTCAATCCGATGCGGGAAAAAGGCGCCGGGTTCATGCGCTGCAGCCGTTCTAGGCTGAGAGACAGATGCACCCCCCTTTTTGAATTGCACAACTCGTGGATCTCGTCCACGATGACCCACTGCACCTTCTTGAAGTGGCCTATGAACTTGGGGGAAACGAGGATGATGGAGAGCGACTCGGGCGTCGTAATCAGGATGTGGGGCGGCTTGCGCACCATCTTGGAG
>SBBD01000177.1 GCA_005239845.1 archaeon
AGGATGGTGACGACGACGGGACCCACGACGCCCACCATGATGTAGATGACGGAAATGAAGTTGAGCTTTTCCGTGAAGTCCCTCACCTTCATGCGGAGCTCGAAGGCCACGTCGTCCGCGATGGCGGAAATCGTGTTGGAAAGATTGCCCCCGCTCTTGAGCGCCCGCAGGATCTGCACCAGCGCCTTCTTCAGGCCCTTGCTTTTCGTGCGGGTCATGAGCTTCACGAGCGCCTGGTCCGTGCTGTAGCCCCTTTCAATATCTTGCGAGACGCGGCCGAACTCTTCGCTCAAGACGCCGTAGCGCGAGGTAATGATGGAGCGGATGGCCTTGTGGAAACTGACTCCCGCTTTGATTTGCGTGGCGAGCTGGCGCAAGGCGAACGGCAATTCGCGGTTCATTTTCGAGGCACGCTCGTTGGCGAGAATGGTAGGGTAGAGCAGGCCGAGCACGATGACGAGCACGGAGGAAGAGACCGCAATGACGGGGGAAAGAACCGTCAACGAGACGTCGCCAAGCACGACGCTGATGACTCCGAACGCGATGAGCACGAGAATGAAGGACGCCGTAGCGAGGGCGGAGACGGCAATCAGGTATTCCTCGGGGTTGATGGTCATGCCCGCCGACTCCATGTTTTCCCTGAGGTTTTGGCTCAACGGGATGTCCGAAACGAAGCTCGTGACGCGGTCGATGGGCCCCTTCAAGCCCGCGTAAAAACCGCCGATCCACGCGAAATAGTTGATGCCTTGCGGACGCCGTTCCTCGGCCTTCAGGCCTTTCGAGCTGACTTTCAAGGGGGCACCCGAACCCTGGATGCGGGCCTTGATGCTCTCAAAGCGCTCTTCCGGGGGCGCCGAGGAACGCATGCGGTCTTCCTCTTTCGACTTCAATCGTTTCACAATTTCGGAGACGCGCTCGTCCAGCGGCAAGGGTTGCCGCGGGGCATCCTCCTCGAGGTCCTTCCGCTCGACCGCCTTCTTGAGCCGTTCCAGCTTGCTTTCGTCTTCAGGCAATCAAATCCGACCCCGCTTTTTCAAAATGTAGGTTTGGGTAATGGCGCAGACTTCATCATGGGAACGGACGCCCCGCCGCTGCAGGTCCGCCAAGATGCGCTTGCGTTCCTCCAGCTCGTCCAACACGTCTTGGAACGAAAGGCCCGCGAAGGTCGCGATTTCCTGCAGGAACTGGCAGGTCGTGCCCGTGGGGTGGAGGAGGTCTTTAGCGGCATCCCATTCATAGATGTTGGAAGTGGAAGGGCCATTCTTTCCTCCGGGAAGGACTTCCGCGATTTCCGTGACGCGGCGCACCACGCCCTTCCTGCGGTCATGAATGCGGTGCTGCATGACAATAAAGTTCAACGCGTTCAGCATGACCAGCGACACGCTGATGGGCGGAGATCCCAAGCGGATGAGGGTCTCCGCGGCCGAGTTGGCGTGCACGGTGCCTAAACAACCGTGATGCCCCGTGTTCATGCCCGTGAACATGGTAAAGCCTTCCGCGCCCCGGATTTCCCCCACGATGACGCGGTCCGGCCGCATGCGCAGCGAGTTCTTCACAAGCGTTTCCATGCTGATTTCTCCAGTTCCTTCCACGCTCGCAGGCCGGACCTCGAAACGGATCCAGTGGTCCAGCGGCAATGAAAGTTCGGCCGTGTCTTCCACCGTCAAAACGCGCTCGTCAGAAGGGATGAAAGAAGCGAGCACGTTCAGCGTCGTCGTCTTGCCGGAAGCGGTTCCTCCGGCCACGAGGATGTTGGCGGGCTTTGCCCCCAAGCCGTCCGACACGAGCCAGAGGAACGCTGCGGTCTCCAAGCTGAGCGAATTGTTGTTGACGAGGTCGATGATAGTGAGGGGATCCTTGCGGAATTTCCGGAGCGTGAGCGTGCTTCCGTCGATGCTCGCGGGAGGAATGGTGGCGTTGACGCGCGAGCCATCCGGCAAACGGGCGTCCAAGAGCGGGTTCTGGATGTCGATGCGCCTTCCCACGGAGCGGCCCATTTTGTCGATGAGGTTCTTGATGTCCTTGTCTTCGTAGAAGACGATGTTCGTTTTCATCATCTCGTGCCTGCGGTGGAAGACGTAGACGGGCTTCTTCGGCCCAATAATCATGATTTCTTCGAGAGCCTCGTCATCAATCAAGGGATCGATGATGCCGAAGCCCACCATTTCCTTCACGACGGCTTCCGCGTAGAACTGCTTGGCGTGGATGGGCACTTTCAGCTCGGGGGTCGCATCGATGATCTGCAAAATTTTTTCCAGGTATTTCGAGCGCTTCTCGCTCTTGGAGAGGCCTTCCATTTCCCCGATGACGCCGGAGGCAATCTCCATGAGCGTGCTGATCAGCGCCTTTTCCTCTCCCCGCAAGTGCGGGGCAGGAATCTCGTAGGTATAAAGCGGCTCGCCGGGGATTTTCGTGACGCGCACGTCCCCGTAGCTTTCCAGCACGATCTTTTCCTGCAATCCCTCGGGAGACGGCTCTAACGCGCTTGCCTTCATTTCTTTGTTTTGAAGATCGCCGGAAGGAAGGAGAGAAACCGGGGCCGTCGGGGGCCCTGAAGGCGCTTCCGGGACTGGCGCGGGCTTGCGTTCGGCCTTGGCTAGGCGCAACGCTTCCTCGAGGTCCATGGCAGCATGAGGGCTTCTTGCTTGAAAAAGGTTTCGATAAAAAGACGCAGACGAACCGGCCAGGAGAAAAAATGAAGCCTAAAAAAGGGCGCGCGAAGGAGAGGAGAAGGGGCCAGCGAAAGGAAAAAGCGTTTTTTCGTTTTATGCAAAAAAAAGGCAAAACATTTATATACGAAAGACGAGTGTGCTTTTCCATTGCCTGCCGAGGTGAACCCCATGAAATTCACTACCTTGTTTTCGCTCTTCATCGTATTCACATTGCTCGCCTCGTTGGCCTACGCGGAAGAGGACGATCGGGACGGGCTACGGGACGAGATCCAAGACCGCATGGAAAACCAGCAGAGCAAGAAGATGAGGGAGTTGCTGAGAGGGGAATTGCTGAAGGAGCGCATGAAGACCCGGGAAGTGACGGGCACGGGGCAGTGCGCCGAAGCGGAAAACCGTGCGGAATGCTTGCGGGAACTGCGGAAAAAGGCCGTGGACGCTGTCGAGGTACGGACGGCGGCAAAAGCATGCACGGGCCGCTTCAGGAACGAGGAGGACAAGCTGCGCTGCCTGCGCGTTTTGCGGGAAGAACTGAGGGACGTGCAAATCGACTGCAGCGTGTTCGGGGACGAGGGAGCGCAGGAACGCTGCCGCGTGTGCGCAGGGTTGGAAGACGTGAACCGCCGCGACGCTTGCCTCAAAGACCTGCATTCCTGCATCGCCACAAGCGCTGCGAACGCCTCTAATGTTTCCATCATCAACCAATGCGTGCGCTTGCTGAAAGAAGACGATGCGAACGAGGAAGCCTGCCGCGACGAGGAAGGGGAGGACCGCCGTGCGTGCCTCAAGGAAAAGTTCAAGGTGGATAAAATCAAGGAGTGCCGCGAGGCCGGCAACAAACCCCGATGCTATGCCACACACCGCGACGCCCTGCTTCGATACGTTCGCAACCACTTCCGGGAGTTCGTGCACTTGCTGGACCGCCTGGAAGCCGCCGGCTACATCAGCGAAGAAGACATCGCCGCTGCAAGAACCTATTTGGAGCAGAAGAGAACCGAGTTCGAGGCCGCAGACACTCCAGAGGAGAAGAAGGCCATCATCAAGGAAGTGAGGGAAAAGTGGCAGGAATTCAAGGAAAAGCTGAAGGACAAGCACTTGGATTCCTTGAAGCGCCGCGTGCAAGCCATTAAGGTAAGGCTGCGGAACTTGGAAAGGGCCGTGGAACGGCTCAAGGAAGCGGGTTACGACGATACGGAAATCCTGGAAGAGGCGCGGCGGGCTTATCAGCACGCCCTCAAACTCGACCCAAACTATCTACCTGCACACAAGGGCCTGGCTCGCCTGTACGAGACGGTCGAGGACCACGACCGGGTCATGGAGACCTACCGCCGGGCGCTCCAGCTACACC
>SBBD01000068.1 GCA_005239845.1 archaeon
GAAGCTGAAGGAGCTGACGAGACAGCGGGTGGGGATTGTGGCAGATGCGATTCAAAAGGTGGTGCAGTCGCCGGCGCAGCTTGCGGGCAACATTGCGGACACGGGCTTTTCGAGCGCCATGGGCATGTTCTCCATTCCCGGCGAAATGCCGGCGGATTCAAGCGGGGAAAGCGAGACGCAGGACGCCTTGGGGGACTCGTTGGGTGAAGAGGAAGGCAAAACGTTGTTCTAAAAAGTGGTTTTTCAGACAGTCCGCAGGTCCACGTTTTGCCCGTCGTCGATAACGACTACGCCGCAGTAGCCGGGGCGGTCGACGGACTTGCAGTTTTCCTGGCGTTTGGAGCCAAAAACGGAGGGATAGGCGGCGAGGTTGTAGGGGCCGAAGTAGTCGTAGCGGTAGCGGTAGTTGCAGCCGTCGAAGCAGCCCCACTTGTCTCGTTTCGAGTAGCGGAAAATGAAATCGTTGAGGGCCATACGCAGGTCAAAGCTGGGCGTGCCCGGAATGGGGTTGTAGGGAGCGATTTGGATGTAGTTGCGGTCTTCTTTCTTCAAGGGGTTCGGATACATTCCCGTCCAGTTGTAGGAAGGCCTGTCCCGCCATTCTTCAGGAACGAGGGGGAACTCGTAGGTAAAGCAAGACTTCGGATAGCTGGAGGAAGGATACCACGACGTAGGAATCTTGAAGACGTTGGATGGAACCGATACCGTTCGATACCCATATTCAATGCAGTTTCCATAGTAGTCGCTTTCTATGCAGAATGCTTCTGTGTAGTAATAAGTGGCCGTGGCGTTGAGGGTATGTACGTTCTTGGGGTCGAAGAGGTTGCAGGCGAGGACGGAGCCGCAGTATTCCGGCGTGTAGGCCGAGCTGGCATACTTGGGATAATTGGTTTGCACGTTCAGCGTCCTGATGTTGAAGACTTCGCCGGAGCTTTCATCGTACGTGAATTGGGTGCCGTCCTTCGTGCGCGTTGTGAGCAAGAAGAGGCCTTGCCGCACTTGGCAGGCGGGGTTGTTGTCCAGCAATTGCTTCGTGTCCGTCGTCCAATAGTCGGGGGCGGACGCGCTCACGACTTCAGGCAGCAGCGTATAGAGCTGATGGGCGGAGGCCTGGAGGACCATCGAGAACTCGAAGCCGTTCTGCAGGCGAGCGTCGTTGGCGAAGTATTTGTATGGCGAGCCGGGGTCGCCTGCATGCCCGGGAACCGTGGTTTCATAGAGCGGCGAAGTGTTGAGCCACTCGTAGGTGTACGTGGGAGGAAGCTCGATGGTGGAATAGCCGTCGGGGCCGCACAAGCTGCACGTGGTCGGGTCGCCGCAGTAATCATGGTCTTCCGCGAGGTCTTTTCCTTCGCAGGGGACGATGCAGCCGTCGGCGCTGTTGCACGTGTAGTCAAGGTATTCTGGCGGCTGGTAGCTGGAAGAACTCACGTCGAATTCCGTCGAGTAGGAAGAGAACTTTGGGTCGGCGGCGCTGCACTGCACGTACCACCGCACGTGCGTGCCGTTCTCGTCCAGCTCCTCGAGCGGGCCGTTGCAGTTGACCTTGAGTTTTGCCGTGTTGCGGTCCCCATCGCCGGGCGGCGAGAGGAAGATGCAGTAGCCCGAAGAAGAAACGGCACTGCATTCGGGGGCTTGCACGCAGTCGCTGTCGCACGGGTCCTTTTGGGGGGCAGTGACCGGCAAGCCGTTCGGGTTGTAAAGGGGCTCCGGGGAAGCGTCGCAGAAAGTGCACTCGAGCTGCTGGGTCTGCGGTTCGATGGTAAGGTTCCTCCAATCGTCGAGCGTGGGACGGCAATAGGCGGGGTCGTTCAGATAATAGGAAGGGCCGGGACCTGCAGAAGCGGCATAGCCGCCACCCCCTCCTCCGCTTTCATTGAGGGGAAGCGTGCAGTAGACGGTGTTGGTGAACGAGCGGCGGAACGCGGTCTTGTGCGCGGCCTGCATGGCCGTTGCCTTGAACTCGTCGAGGACGTCCTTCAAATACACTTTTTCGGAGGCGCGGGTGCAGCTATTCAGGTTGAAGGCATCACATAAGATAAGCATAAGCGAAACAGAAGCGGCGGCCTTTTGCTGCACCTTCTTGGATATGCTCGTCTTAGAAACGCCGTTGTTGGAAGCGCGCAAGGTTGAAATCAGTTTCGTGGCAGGGTCTTGCACGCGCGTGGGGCTGAAGTAAATGCTGATTTCAGGCTCTTCCTGCGAATTCCATGCGAAGATGGAGGCACGGTCTCCAGTCCCGGAAACGCCGCGGTGAAGCAGCGTGCCTGTAAACGAGTACGTGCCTCCGGACGCGGAATACTCGCCCACGGAAACGTTTTCGTTCGCATCACGCAGCTGGCGGTTGTCCACCACGTACACTGTGCGCAACGGCGAGTAGAATTCGGAATCGTAATAGTAGTACGAATACGGATGCGGCGTGACACCTAAATAGGAATCCTTGTAGCCGATGCGCGAGACGTCGATGGCTGGAACGGTTTGCGCCATGCTGACGTTCAGGATTTCGAGGGAGACGTTCTTGAGGATGGGCTCGACTCCGGAGCACCGTAAGGCCATGGTCACGTTGGCAGACCGCGGGTTCACGAAACCCGTGTGGTTCAAAATGCAGCCTGTCTTCGTGGGGTTGTAGCGCAATGCCGTGCCTCCCGTGGTGGACGTCCAGTCGAAGCACGAGGAGGCGTCCTGCCGCAAATCGCCGTCCTTGTAGAACTTGATGAACGTGCTGCTGCAGAAGGGCGTGTTCAAGCCAGAAAAGTTGGCTTTCACGGCATCCGCGGGAAAGAGGGCATCCACTTGGAAGACGACGCGGTCGCACGTGCTTGCCATGTAGGGGCCCCTTCCGCCTTGGAAGGCGTCCAGCTTCAAGTAATTGCAGGAGAAGAGCATTCCAAGAATGCTGGGGTTCCTGGGAGGCGTGCCGTTCACTACATCCACATACGCGGAAAAGTTGGTGGAGTGCGTGGCGTTCTTCAGGATGGCCTGGAACGGCACGTTGCGCGCCTGCTTCCAAGGCTTCGCATAAATGGTTCCGCTCAACCAGCCGGCGTCGGAGATGGTGAGGGTCAGCGAGTTGGTAGCGGTTCCTGAAAACGTTTGGAGGCCTCCTCCGCTTCCCACGGCTTTCGTGAACCGCAAGTGGTCGCTGTTGTTCTGGAACACGAGCTGGAACGTCAGCGGGAACGTGGAACGATAGGGTTGAAGCACATATTTTATTTGCAGTTCGCGGTCGTCGCATTGCTCGCTGTCGCAGAACTCCATGCTCCTGGCGTCGAATCCGCTGTCGCCCGTGCGCGTGGAACAGCCCGTCGTATTCGTGATGTCGGGAGACTTGCAGCTGGAAAGCTGCGCGAAGGAAATGGTGATGCAGTTGCCGTTCCTGCAGAGCGTGTTGCCGACCCTGCAACCTCCAGCAGAACCAAACCGGGAGTCGGAATAGTCACAAACAAGGCCCTCTCCTCCCGTGCAAGCTCCGGCGCTGCAACACGCCTGGTCTTCGGCACCGCAAGCTTGGCAGGTGCCGAAGGGGGCCGTGGCGGAAGAAACGATGCAGACCGTGTTCGCGTTCTCGCACGGCTGCGCCTCGATGGGGTTGCAGAGCTCTCCCACGCCGCCCATCTCGCAATGCTGGGAATCGCAGAGCCTGCACAAGGGGTTGTTGAGGTTCGTGGCGTCGCAGTACTGGCTCGCGCCACATGCAGGGGAACACTTGGCTGGACTCGTACATTGGCTGTTGAGCACGCATTGCCCTATATCTTCAGGGTCCTTGCAGCACACCGTTCCGCCCGTACACTCATTCTGTTGCGAGCCGCAGAACGTGGGCGAGCCGCAAATTCCGGGGCCGGTCCCGTTCTGCTGGCACTGCAGGCCCGAAATGCAGGCGGCTTGCGGGTTGCTGGACTGGTAAGGACAGCACGTTTGCCCGAACGTGCCGCAGTCCAC
>SBBD01000072.1 GCA_005239845.1 archaeon
CTTTTTAGAGGTGGCGCTTCCGCTCACGAAAATAGCAAGCCAGAGGGAAAAAGACGAGAAGTGGGCGGAAACGTTTTTCAAGAAACTGAAAATCGAGCCCCAAAACGTTTTTCCATCGGACGTGATTACGCTCCAGCTCGTCAGCCTGCAGCAACAGCCTCCTCAGAAATAGGAAAGACAAAAAGGCGTAAGCCAATCCGAGATGCACCTAGGACAGGCTTGGACGCGAGGCTCATGCCAGGCCGAAATATAAGAGCCCCACACAGGCAAACCCTAACACTACACTCGCGATTTTCATCTTGGATGCCGCGCCGCTTTTTTCCGACTTCAAGGCTTCCTCGCTCTTGTAGCTCACAATGAAAGGCCTGCCGTCGTTCGGAGGAACCAAATGGAAGCTTCCCTTCTCATCGCCTTTCACGAGCCCCAGGGCATACAGCTTGGAGCCGGCGCCTAACGCGTATTCCGTAAAACGGTACGGCGTGTCGGGAGTCAATTGCAAGTTGAAGCCGAACAGGGCGGCCTTGATTCCCGTGGGCGTGTTTTCCACGCCTTCAAACGTCTTCACGGCGTCCACTCCGTCTACCCCCGAAAGGTCCAACTGGATCTTCCCGGTTCCGTCGTCGAGGTAGAAGGGCACGGCTTGCTTGGAATCCGTCACTTTTGCCCATTGATATGTCGTGCCGCCTTTCTGGGTCCGGCGCTCCTCGCGGCGCTCCACGATGTAATGATAGTAAACGCAGTCCTTCTGCGTCTTCGGGGACTTCAAGGAAGAAGAAACGGGTTCAGCGATTCCCGTGATTTCAGCCATCACGCCATGGGACACTTCCTTCACGGTGGCGCTCATGCGCTGCATGTAGCTGAACTCGCTTTGGAGCTGCGAAGACTTCAAGTACGTCATCACGGCCCCCACCCCGGCCAGCCCACCCAAGACGACGAAAGGCAAGTTCATGAAAAAGCGTCACCTCCATACAGCCAAGTCAAGACTAGGTTATAAAAGAATATGGTCCGCCATCAAAGAATTTTCAGGAATTCTTCTGGAGTCATTTGGATATCTCGCAATATTTTGCGCAGTGGGTGGCGGAGGAACACATGGCTGCCGTGCCGCTAGGCTCGAATTGGTGTGCCTGATATAAGCACGGTTTTGTAAGGAGGATGCAGAGCACGTTTCCTAGAAAATGATCCTAAAAGCTCACGACTTTATCGCTATCTTTCACGATTTCGTACAAGTCTTTCAAACTCGAAATGGGACAGATGTTGCTTCCCTCCTTCTGCCGGATTTTCAGACAGGTACCGCAGGCCATGATGCCGCCGCCGGCTTGAAGCAGCTTTTTTGCCTCGCCGACAGCATCAAATTTGTCGTTGCTGGACATTTCATAATCTACTCCCTGGCTTACCAGGAAGACCCGTACTTCGTCACCCTTCGCTCTCGAAAAATTCGCCAGTCTGAATGCATTCCAGACGGTTTCCGCTTCATCCGTGCTAATGACCACTCCGAGTTTCACTTTTTCACCTTCCTGTTTTCCGCCGTCTTGTTCCAAATGCTAAGGTAAACCAGCACAATCAGCCCTATCAATAAAACCAGCAAGAGGATTTCAAAAACATTCCAGCCGAAATAGCCGCGATTATCGTAATTCCCCATCATCCCGTATCCGTAATTATTTACGGTTCCATAGCCCATCATGCCACACATCATATTGCCCCTGACTCCGCCACCCATCATTCCGTAGTTGGAATTGTCGCCGCAATACATCGATTTGGCAAAATTTATGTGAAACTGCTTTTCCTCTTCAGTTCTCTCCTCCAACCCCATCATCCTGTGCATGAACTCGTGCGCATCGTCCGGATGCATCTTTTCCATGATGTACTCTCCGATCAGCTCCAATTGGTCGTTTGACAAGCTGCTGCAATCCTTGTTTGAATTGATCAGGCTTTCAGCCTCTGAAGTTTGAGCCGGGGTAATCGCAAATGCAAATCCCGCAATTGCCATCAACAGCAACGCCAAAAATACTATTCTCATTTAACCGCCTTCGCGATGCTCTTGTCTTTTCTCAGCCTCTCGGCCAGTATTTCCCTGATGATATCGAACGCTTTCGTGATCTTCGGAGTAGAGAGCCGGTAATAGACGTTCTTCCCTCTCCTTTCCGACACGACGATTCCCTTGCTTTTCATTACGGAGAGATGCTGGGAGATGTTTACTTGGCTGTATTTCGTCTTTCTTACGAGCTCCGTAACGGTTGATTCGCGATTCCGTAAGAGGTCGAGAATTTCAAGTCTTGTTGGGTTAGAGAATGTCTTGCACATCTCCGCGTGAATCTGATAAAGTTGATTCATAAACATATTAGAATAATCTAATATATAAAGATGTGCCCTAGCTTTGAAAGAAGTTTGAGCAAGTAGAGGAGCTTAACCGGGCGCAGGCGGGGCATGAGGCAATTTCACTTTTATGCGCCTTACTCCCACAAACGAAGTAGGTTCAGGCGCTGGTTTCTTTGCCTCGGCCAAGCATAATTCGATGACTTCCTGCATGCGCTTCATGAGTTCCGGCATGGTTTTCGCTTGCGAATGGCAGCCTGGAAGCTCCGGAACACTGCCAATCAAATAGCCATCCACCCAATTAGCCGGCAACCGTCTTGGCCGCGGCATCCAACAGTTTTCGTCCAGCCGCCGTAATCGTGCGGCCGGCCTTCTCCTTCTTCACCAACCCAGCCTTTTCCAGCTGCTGCATGGCCAAACGAATGGCCTTTCCTCCGGCTTTCCGGTGGTGGCTGCGGCTTACCGTGTGCACCTTCCTTCCGCCGAACTTGTTGCGCAACCGTTGCACTCCGACGGGCTTTTCCGCCAAGGACACCGTCCTCAGAATGGCGGCGCAACGCATGAACCAATAATTCTCGTCTTGCGGCACGCGTTCTGCATGAGAACCGCTCTTTACGAACAACGCCCACGAAGGCGGCTGGACTTCAGGCACGTTCTTCAGCGCCTGCGCTACCGCTGGAACCAGCTTGCTGGGAGGGACTGCTGACGACCTCATGACCATGTTAAGACCTCTTCACACACTTCGCTTTCCGAATAAGCTTTTCTTTGACGAAAGGAAAAGAAGCGGAACGTTTACAGGAAAGACAAGTATATAAAACCCTTTGCTGCGAGGGCGAAACCCTCACTTTCACCGTGCGGCCGGCAATGAAAATCGTGTTGCAGCTCTTGCAGAAACGCTTGCTTCTCAGCGAAAACCGGTGCCGCATGGCGATCTTGCGGGCAAGGGAAACGTAGCGTTTGGAGAGCACCTCGTCCTCGGAAAGCATTTGCTTCGCTAGATGAAGGAGTTTTTCGCAGCGAGTTTGAGCAATTACATTCAAGTCCATAAACTTTAGGCCTATAGCAAGCCTACCTTTCGAAGAGAGGCTTTAAGTTGGCGCACGTTGGCAGAAGGCCGCTTTTCAAATACGAGAAGTTCGGCGAAGCGATGGTGTTCGCGTGTTCCTGGGAGGCGGCGAGAAAAAAGAATTCCAGCTTTTTGCAAGTGAGGCTGCAGTTGCGGCAAAGAAGTCTCTATCGGATGGGTGGGAAGACGCAATTTTCCTACGAAAAGCCGCACATCACCTCCTTTTTTTGCCACGCGGAGCATCTCCAGCAAAGCAGGAACGAAAGGAATTTCAGGAATTTCCCCTACCGCGGCCGTGGAAAAAACGTGGTGGAAAGAATTAGCGCGGAAGGGAAGGCGACCGGCAACCGCACGAATGGCTCGCGTCCGTGCTTCCGACGTAGGAGACAGTTTCGGATCGTCTCTGAATTGACCAAAAAAAGGGTCGACGCCGAATACGCGCTTTCCCCAGTTCAAGGCTTTTCCAGAATGGCCGGCCCCTACGTCCAAAAAGGATTTTCTCTCAAAATCCGATCGTGTAAATCCTAGAGTGTGAAAATCTTTCCACCCGCCAAAACCCACATAAGGAGCAGCTCCGAATAGCTCTTGGTCAATTTCCATTTCTCGACCGGGGGGCTTTCTTGGCTTAGGCATGGAAAACTAAAGAAAATAAGCGAATAAAAAAGCACGCAAGTGCGAGTTAGTGCCTAAAGTGCCTTATTCCCGTGAACACCATGGCCATGCCGTGCTCGTCTGCCGCCGCAATCACTTCCGCGTCCCGCTTGCTTCCCCCCGGCTGCACGACGGCCGTGACGCCCACCAAAGCCGCGAAATCCACGGTGTCCCGGAAGGGAAAGAAGGCTTCAGAAGCCATTACGGCGCCCTTCACTTCCAGCTTGGCGCGCTTCGCTTTTTCTATAGCAATTTGGCAGGCGTCCACGCGCGACTGCTGTCCTACCCCAGAAGCGACGAGCATGTCTTCGTTTGCAAAAACGATGCAGTTGCTCTTCGGCACTTTCACGAGCTTCCACGCGAACCCCAAGGCCCGCCATTCCTTTTCTGAGGGCTTGCGCTTCGTGACCACGCGCAGTTTCGAGGCGTCGAACACTTCCTCTCCCTTGTCTGGGGTCTGCAGCAATAAGCCACCTACGACATCCCTCGCCGAATAGTGCCCGAAAAGGTCTTCTTCCTGCAACAAGCGAGAGGCCTCCAGGACGCGCAGGTTGGGTTTCGACTGGAAAACGGCAAGGGCCTCTTTCTCGAATTTCGGGGCCACAACGATTTCCATGAACGTCTTCACGATTTCTTCCGCCGTGTTCTTGTCGACAGGGCAATTGAATCCAGCGATGCCGCCGTAAGCGGAAAGCACGTCCGCGGAATGCGCTTTTTTATAGGCATCCAGCACGGAATCGGAGCGCGCGGCGCCCGTGGGGTTCGCGTGCTTGAAAACAGCGGCAAACGCTTTCTTCTCGTTGCGGAAACCGTGCACGAGTTCGAGAGCCGCCTGCACGTCCACGAGGTTGTTATAGGAAAGCTGCTTGCCGTTCAATTGTTTGAGGTCGGCGAAACTGAGCGTTGCATCCGTGTACTTGTAGAGCGCCGCTTGCTGGTGCGGGTTCTCGCCGTAACGCAAGTCCTGCAGCTTCATCAAGTGAAGGAAGACATCGGAAGGAAAAAGCGGGGAGCCGCTTAGCTTGGAAAAATAGTGCTGGATGGCCACATCGTATGAAGCAACGGAAGAAAAGGCATCCAACGCAAACTGTCTACGCAAATTCTCGTCCATTTTCTTTTCCTGCAACGCCTGCAATACAATCGGGTACTGGTCGGGATTTGTGACCGCGATGACGTGCTCGAAGTTTTTCGCTGCAGCACGCACAAGAGTAGGTCCTCCGACATCAATCATTTCCAGAGCCGTTTCCACGCCTCCCTTCTGCTTTACCGCCTCTTCAAACGGATAGAAGTTGACGCAAACCAAATCGATGGCGAAAGCGCCTGCCTGCATCTCGTGCTCGGCTTCCCCACGCTTGAAGAGGATTCCCCCCGCGATTTTCGGATGAAGGGTTTTCACTCTTCCTTCAAGAATTTCAGGGGAGCCGGTGAAGGCAGCAACGTCCACGACTGGAAGACCGGCCTTTCGCAGTTCCTCCGCCGTCTTGTCCGTCGAAATCAATTCATAGCCGAAGTTGTGGAGACCTTTAGCGAAATCCGCGATTCCGCGCTTGTCATGCACGCTCAAGAGTGCGCGTGGCGCCATCCAGAAAACCCACAGCCTCGCTAATAGAAAGGTTTATATATAAGTCTATATCTTTTAGGTATAATAATATACGAATTGGATATATAAATGTCTCAAACAGTGCAAGTTAAGGAACGAGAAAAGCTACTACATTCACCTACTTTGAATACTATTTTGATGGTTGAAGAAATATTGAAGAATGGGGATTTAATGACCTTAGCAGAATTAAAAAAAAGATTGCCTAAGAAAGTAATGCATCAGACATTGCTTCAAATTTTGGATTATTTGCAACTGAGTGGAAAAGTTATTATTGGTACAAAGGGGATTCTCTGGGTTTTTACAGAAAGAAAAGAAATTAATGAGTTAATTAAAAGAGGGACTGAAATATGATAAGACCAGTCAGGGTAATCCTCCTTAATCAAGCAGATTCTGAATATAAAAAATTAAATGAGGTAGTTGGACAACAAAGTCAAGAAGGAAAGGAAAATACAGAAGAAATGCAATTGTTACGCTCAATAAAACAAAAGATTGATTTTGTGAAATCAAACCCGTTTTATGGAGACAATATTCCTAAATCTTTTATTCCAAAAGATTATTTTGTAAAGTATCAGGCAAAAAATTTATAGAGGGTAGCACTAATCAATTATTGGAGAATGTTGTATACCATTA
>SBBD01000040.1 GCA_005239845.1 archaeon
GAGATGGCCCGACGATCGCGTGTGACCCCGTTCCAATTGCGGTATTTCCTGCCTGAGGAAGTAGAGGAGGCGTTATTGAAGGGAAAGAAATTGGAGCCAGCGGTGGCGGAAGAACGAAGGGAACGGTGCGTTTACTTGTACGAAAACGGGAAACGCGGCGTGGTTTCGGGAACGGAGGCGGAGGAATGGGAGAAAAAACTAGAAAAGCAAGGAAAAATCGAAGGAAGGAAAGGGCTGGAAAAAAGGATTTCGGTAAAGCAAGAGGCAGGAAAGGAGGCCGTTGTTGAAATCGTGGAAATCAAGGGCCAGTGCGCGTGCGCCGGCTTTGCGCGAGGAAGAGTGAAAGTGGTGAGGAAGGCCGAGGAAGTGGGAAAAATGGAAGAAGGGGACGTTTTGGTTTCGTGGTCCACGAACCCGAACATGGTTCCGGGAATGAAAAAGGCAGCCGCCATCGTCACGGACGTGGGAGGTGTGACGTGCCATGCTGCGATTGTGAGCAGGGAACTGGGCATTCCGTGCGTGATTGGCACGAAAAAGGCAAGCAAGGTGCTGAAGGACGGGGATTTCGTGGAGGTTGACGCTGCCAAAGGAATCATTCGCAAGCTTTAGGAGGGGAATAAAGAAAGACGGGTTGATGTCCATGTATTTATACGAGGGAATTTGGAACGCGCAGTTCGTTTATACGCTGGTTCTTCTGAGCGTCGTAATTTGGACTTTTCTCAAGTATGCGTTCCATATCGACAACGTGGTAAACGCCTTCGTGCTGGCGTTCCTGACCATGATCTTGGTTCCCTTCCTGCCTGCAGCCAACCAGCTCGGAACCGCGTTTGCTATATTGCTGGTGGTGGGGACGCTCGTGGTCAGTCGCTTGTACGGAAGCCTTTCGCTGGCCTCGAGTGCTGCGGTGGCGGCCGTGGCGCTAGTCGTGGGAACGGCGGCGCTGCCGGGAATGTATTAATGCAGGCGGAAAGGGTTGGAGGTCGGGGAGGGGAATGGCATGGAACTGGAATGGATCGGGATGCTGTTGGGGCTTATCGTCGTGGGAAAAATCGCGCGCGGAGACGGCATTCCCATGTTCCCTTGAGAAACGAAAGGGAATAAAAACACGAAAATTCTTTTTCAACGCATGGAAATGACGTGGTGGGAATTCGTGGCGCTCGTGGCCATCGTGGCCATCGCGTTCAGCGACAAGCTCAAGGGAGGGGCCTTCTTCTCCAAGTACTCCGACTTCCCCGTACACAAGTAAAAGGACGGACTTAAATCTGCAGGATTTTCTGGTAGCGCTCGAAACGGCTCTGGATGTCCTCCGGGGAAAGCGAGACCAGTTTTCCCACGCTGAAGTCCTCGATGCAGAAGGCGCCCATCACGTTCCCGTAGGCCAGCGCCTGCTTCAACGTCTTCTCACCCATGTTTTTAGAGCGGGCCAAGTGGCCGAAAAAGCCTCCTGCAAAAGCATCGCCGGCCCCCGTCGGGTCCACGACGGTTTCCAAGGGAAAAGCAGGAAGCGGAAAAACAAAATCCTCAAAGAACAAGATGCTGCCATGCTCTCCTTTCTTGATGACCACCAGCTCCGCTCCCAGCGCTTGGATGTGCCGGGCGCATTGGAACAAACTCGGTTTCTTGCACAGCATTCTTGCCTCGATGTCGTTCAACACGATGCCATCCACCTTTGAAACCACTTTCTCGAGCTCTTTCTTGTGCTTTTGGATGTAGAGCTCGATGGTGTCCATGAGCACGAAGCGCGGCTGGCAGGATTCAAGAATGTGAAGTTGTTTCGAGGGTTCGAGCGTTCCGAGATAGAGATAGCCCGTTTTTTGAAGCGAGGGAGGGACGCTAGGCGCGAAGTGTTCGTACACGTTCAATTCCGTGGCGTGCACTTTTCTAGCGTAAAAGTCGTAAGAGAACTCGGAGTCGAAGAACATGGTCTTTCCAGAAGAACGCTGTACGCCCTCGAGGTCGATGCCCCGTTCCTGCAGCAGTTTCCAATGAGCGGAAGGAAAGTCGCTGCCTACGATGCCGAGGAGAGAGACGGAGGCAAAGTGCGAGGCGGAAACGGAGAAATAGGTGCCGGCTCCCCCCAGCACGCGTTCGGCCGTCTTGAAGGGCGTCCGCGTCGTGTCCAACGCGATGCTTCCCGCGCAAAGAATGGAAGAAGACATGAACCCATTACACCTTGAACGTCTCTTCAAGCTTTGGAACGTGGACTTCGAATGGACGCTTCTGCTTGCGGGCGACGTTTTCGAGGCCTTCCTTGAGTTCGAGACACTTGCTTTCTTCCCCGTGCACAATAAAAACGTGCTGTAAGCCCTGCACGCGGCGGACGAATTCCAGGAGTTCCAGGCGGTCGGAGTGCGCCGACAAGTGCACTTCCTCCACCTCCAGCTTGAGAGGGATGGTTTCCCCTTCCAGTTCGAGTGCGCGTTTTCCTTCCACGAGTTGTCTTCCCACCGTGCTTTCCGCCTGGTAGCCCGTCAAGAGCACCTTGTTCTTGCGGTCGCCGGCGAGCGCCTTCAAGTACCCTAAAGCGGGGCCGCCGGACAGCATTCCCGAGGGAGCGACGATGATGGCCTTTTCCTTCTCGAAGACGTCACGTTTGTCTTTTGTGGAAGGCAGGAGGTAGAGGGGGCTCTTGAAGGGGTCGTCCTCGGAAGTCAAAATGCGGCGCTTGACCTCGTCTTTCAAGTACAAGGCGTTGTGGCGGTAGACGCGGAGCGCCGTTTTCACCATGCCGTCCATGAAAATGGGCACTTTCTCCAGGTGCCCGGAGCGCATGTAGCTCTCCAGGAGGAACAACACTTCCTGTCCCCTCCCGATGGCGAACGTGGGAATCAGCACCTTGCCGCCTCTATCCAGCGTCTTCTGCACGCTGTGCACGAGTTTCGAGGCGAGTTCCTTCGAGGAGCGGCGCGTGTCCTGTTTTCCCCCATACGTTCCTTCCATGATTAGGACGTCGGCCTGCAGGTTGCCCATGTCCGCTCCCTCTAACAACCGAGAGGGCCTCAAGCAGAAATCGCCCGTGTACAAGAGCTTGCGCTGGTCGGAAACTTCCACCATGGCGGAACCCAAGATGTGGCCGGCATCCCGAAACTGCAGCGCTTTCAATGAATCCCATTCGTTGTACTCCAATAACTCCACATTTTGTAGGAAGTGTTGGGTGTGTTGTTGGGAATAGGGGAGCAGCTCGGGGTTCAGGCGGGCATAATCGGCAAGCAATAGCTGCGTCAAGTCCCGCGTGGGCTTGGTGCAAACCACCTTGCCTTTGTAGCCTTTCGCGTAGAGGGCGGGAAGGAAGCCGGAATGGTCCAAATGAGCGTGCGACAAGGCCACCTTATCCAGGCGCCGCAGGTGGGAAGGCTCGAGGAGCGGGTATTCTTCGCCTTCCCCTTTCAGTTTCACTCCGCAGTCCAGCAAAAAGGAATGCGCGCCTTGGACGTGGATGCAGCTTCTCCCGACTTCGCGCGCCGCACCCAGAAAGGAAAGCTGCATGAGAAAACCACGATAGCGGAAGGAACAAAAAAATATGAAAACGGCACACGAAGACGGGGGTAAAGAAAAAAACA
>SBBD01000145.1 GCA_005239845.1 archaeon
CTTGTAAAGGGGAAGCCCTTGTTGCCTGGAATCCTTTCTTCCTGCTTGCCTCTTTTTCCTTCTTGTTTTCATTCCATTCATCCTATTATCCATTAATGGCACGCTTTTTTCCCACTTGGAACTCGTTTGGTTTCGTGCATGTCTTTCATCATCCAGGCCATCACGAGCGGGCAGAGAAGCAGTATGGCCCACGAATAGCTCTTGACATCAAACCCGAACCAAAAAAGCGCGGCGACCAGCAGCAAGGGAATCGCACAACACAAAGCCATCATGGCCGCGTGGTTCTTCTTGAGTTCCTGCCAGTTCATTTACGCGAGCACCCTGTTTTTTGTACGGATTTTTCAGCTGTCTTCGGCGTCACCCGGTGGCCGCCTTGCTTTTCTGCTTGATTTTTTCACGCACTTGCCTTGCCTCGCAGTCGTAACAGTACGGAATGTCGTCGCAGCAGTTGAAGAACACTTTTCCGCAGCTTTTGCATCTCATAGCTCCCTTTCACCAACACGAGTTCTCATCGCCTTGCCGCCCTTTTTTCAATTCTTTCACAGCACGCCACCGTACAAAATGTACAACCCCAGCGCCACCATCCCTATGCCGAGCACGGTCTTGAACGCGTTCAAGTTCCTTTTCTCCATGCGCTCCATCCACTCCACGACTTTCTCGTTCGAGGAAAACACGAGCGCGAGAATGAGCGGCATGACGAACATGACGTTGTAGAGCAAGAGGTAGAACACGCCGTCCCAGAACGTCGTGCTTGCGGAGACGAGCCCCAATACGGCTACGTACAATCCTCCCACGCACGGGAACGCGCACAAACCCACCAAGAACCCTGCCCCCCATGCGGCTGGAGTGGTGGCCTTGCGGAGGGTTTCATCCACGTTTCTCGCGAGCGCGAGCCCCGGCAGCTTGAAGGGAAAACCAAGCTTCTTCGACGCTACTGCCAAAAGATTCAGTGCACCCACTAGAATCAGCAGGCTGGCCCCCAATTGGGCCATGAAGTGCCCCGGGAACAACGCGAACACTTTCAAAATCCCGAGCCCAATCAGGAAATAGGCAAGAAACACTCCGATGATGTACGCCCAGCCCATTCCGAGGATCTGGGCGCGCGTGCGCTTGATGGAGAAGAGGAAGGCGATGAAGAACAAGAGCACCGCAAACCCGCACGGGTGCAGGCCGTCCAGAAACCCTCCCACAAGGACGAGCGGAACCAAGGAAAGGGGATCCATGTTTTTTTCCCTCCATTACCCGAACTTGAAGATGACGAAAAGAGGAACCAAAACGACGAGGGCTGCCACTACCCACGTGGGAATGCCTCCGCTGGTCGCCGTTTGTCCTCCTTCTGAAACCACGTTTCCGCTTGTGGCACACTCCGCAATTTGCTGTTCTGCCTTGCACTCCTTGACCTTGCCTTTTTCGTTCATGAGCGAGTACGGTTCAGGCTGTCCCGTCATGCTGTCCAAATAAACGACCATTTTCTCGGAAGAGGGGCTTTGGAGAAACGTTTTCACTTTTTCCACGGGAACGTGGCCCTCGAACAAGTACTTGCCATCCACTACAGCGACCATGTGTCCCTGCATCGTGAAGGGGACGTTGAACGATTCCTGCAGACGGGCAAGCTCCTCCCGCACCTGCAAGTCGTTCACGAATTCCTTTTCCACAATATTGGTGACTCCCAGCTCTGTCAACGCCGCCTTCAATTCAACCAAGTAGGGACCGCAGTGGCCGCAGCCCTCATTCTTGTAGACTACGGCTTGAGAAACAGCCGTTGCTTGAACTGAAAAAACGACGACTAAAACCAAAGCGAGCGTCCCCAATCCTTTCCTCATGCACGACACCTACCTAAAAGCCAGAAGTTCGACTAGCATTGCCTGTTGTTTCCTCATGCAAGACCCTTTTTTCGGACACTTAGCAGCCGCCGACTTGGCTCGGGAGGTTTGCGATGTTTGCCGGGACCTGCACGTTTCCTTGCGGGGGAACTGCAGCCGCTCCTGAAGAGCCCGTTGTCGGCGTTTGGCTCAAGGGAGCGGCCGCAGTAAGCTTTACTTCCTTGATGCTGGAGGAAAGGCCTCCCAGTTTTCCGGAAAGGCTCGACAGTTGCCATCCCTGCACCAACGAAACAACCAACACGATTCCCAGCAACACCGACACCACGAAATCCTTGTTCATCCTACTTCACCTTCTTATTGCCCGCCCACCTTTTCGTGCATTTTTTGACATTCCTCCCACGACGCTTCCGCGTCCTCTGCGTGCATTCGCTCGTGCATCGCTTTCATTTCATCCAGTTCCTCTTCTGCAAGGTTTCCGCTCCCCTCATTGCCGTGCATGGCGTCGTGCATCTCCTGCATGGCTGCCGGCATTTCTTCCTTACCCGCTTGGCCATTTCCGTGCATGGCTGTGTGCATCCTCCCCATTCCTCCGCTTCCGTGCATGGCTTGATGCATTCGTTCCAGACTTCCTTCCCTTGTCGTGCTTGCCTGCATGGTCCTGTGCATTTCTTCCATTCCCTCGCTGGCCATGCCGGCCCCCATGCTTCCGTGAACCTGGAGCCTTCCGTCGCTTGCCGTTCCCACCGTGATGGGGCTCTGTCCCATTCCCCTCATGGCTCCTGCGATTGCCGGGCCATGCGCCTGAACGAGAACGGTTGCAAGCAGCAGCACGAAAACGCCGCCCGCGACTACGGTCTTATTAACGGCATTCACGTTCATTCTGCTTCACCTCTTGACTTTCAACACCCTCCCACTTGGCTTGGCAAGTTCGCGGCACCGCCTGTGCTACTGGCCTGCAGCCCCTTCCCTCCCCGGTAGAGGTTGGACCCGATGTTGATTTGCGTCAGCTCGATGCCGTTTTCCTGCAAGAGCGACGCCCTTTTTACGGTGTCCTTCGGGAAGGAGAGGGCCTTGATTTTGCCTACTTCCTCCAACATTTGGTCATCCGTCCAGTCCCCGTGCTTCGTGATGAGATACTTCAAGAGCCCGCGCATGGCGAACGAATGCGCGCATCCGCACGCCGCTTGCCCATTCGGGAACACGAGCGTCTGCGCACCGCAACAGTACTCGCAGGCAATCATCGAGCCGATTTTCACGTAGCGCTCGTTCTGCTTCGCATCCGCCAATCCTTTCCCGTCATCCAGCTTCGCCAGAACGCCCAGTGCCTTGACCGGGTCGTCGAAACTGATGCCCAGTTCGCTCCCATAAACGTCAGGCACTCCCGTAGGAATCACTTTAGCCACCAACGCATTCAAGTCCGTGGAAGTTCCCGTGCTGATGGGTTGCGAGGCGGATTGCGTGGCGGGAGGCTGCGTTGCCGGCTGTCCGGATCCCGCCACTGGAAGGGGTTGAGAGAAGCTAGCCATCTGCGCCATGTGGTCCGTCATGCTTTGAGAGACCATGGCGGATTGCGCTTGCAGGCTGCCAATGGTTAACTGGTTGAACGCCAGCATGCCTGCGATCAACACGATGAAAACGTAGTGCACCGTGCGCGGGCTGATATTGATTTCATCCTCCTTTCTCGTTTCCTGTGCTTTGTGCGGTTCCGTTTGCATGTCCTCACCCACCTGTTTTCAAAAGCTTTACAATTGTTGTAACACTAATTTTCATAAAACTTTATAAACCTTCCGTTACATGGTTTGTAACGCTTAGCTTTTCGTTGTAATGGTAACCTATTTATACTTGAACCCTCCGAAAGGAAAAAGGGATTCTTCATGAAGACGGTGGGCCGCGTGCTGAAAAGCGATGCTTCTTCCGAGGGGCTTACTTCGATGCTCAGTCCGCTGGAGGCCGACGTGTGCCAGGTGCTCTGGAGGAACTGCGTGCACGGCCGCAAGATGCGCGTGCGCGAAATCCATGCGAAGCTCAGCGACCGCCGCATGGCTCTCACCAGCGTGGCCGTGATCCTGGACCGCTTGTACAAGCAGGGCCTCGTGGGCCGCGAAGCCGGCACGGGGCGCGGGGGCGTGTATTATTTGTACTACCCCAAGGCCTCGAAAGAGCAGGTGGAACATTCGCTGCTGGACAGTGCCGTCAACAAGCTCATCCGAAGTTTCGGGCCTTCCGCCGTGTCGTATTTCAACGAGCGTTTTTCCAAAAAATAGGTTCTTCGCATGCTGGACTTCCTGAGCAGCCACGTGCCTTGCCTGGCTTCCTTCCTGTCGAATCCCTATTTCGTAGGCTTGTCGTTGCTTTCGTTTGTTCTTGCGTTCTTTTCCTTCCTGTACCTGCGCCGCGAGGGCAAGTCGTTGAAGCGAAAAGTGGCATTCGCTTACGGGCACGTGGCGTTCCTCGCTTTTCCCTTCGTGTTGTTCCTCTACACCATGTCGTGCACGGCACTGCCTACCGCCTGCCAGGGCATGGACTGGATGGAATCGGCGGCCCTCATCCTGCCGGCAACGCTCCTGGTTTCCTTGTTGAGCGGCCTGGTGGCCGTTCCCTTACTGCTCGCGGCTTCCGCGAAAAGCCGGCGCTACCATGGTCCGGAAGCGCAATGGCTGCAAGACAAGGCTCGTTTTCTTGGCGTCAAGCCCCCGCGCCTGTATTTGGTGGATGAAGCCAAGCCTCAAGCTTTTTCGTTCTCTTCCTTGTTCAGCGCCGTCTTCGTCTCGCTGGGCGCGTTCGAGCTGCTCTCCAAAAAAGAAAAAGAGGCCGTGCTGCTGCACGAGCTGGGGCACGTCAAGACCGGCGCTTCATCGCTCAAGTTTTCCGCACTCCTGCTGAAGCTCTTGACGCCGCAGGCCGCGCACGCGTTCCACGAAGCCCTTTCCGCGGAAGAAAAAAAGGCGGACGAGTTTGCCGCAAGCGTTCAGGGAACGCGTGCGCACCTCGAGTCCGCCCGCCGCAAGTTTGAGGCGTTCGACCGTTAGCCTCTCTGCGCCCTGGCCCTATTTTTGGCCTGCTGGAACGGCGCACGTCTCCTGCTGCTCCGCGCTTTTCACGGCGGCATAGGCGGCAAACGACAGCAAGGCCAGTCCTGCAAGGCGGAACTCCCATCCTTGGAAAGGAAGCGTGGCAAAGGAGAGCGGGATGCCGAGAAACACGAGCAATAAGGGCGCACAGATGGGGCACGCGCTCGCAATGGAGCCGACGGCTAACCCTAACAAGCCGCTCGCGCTCTCCACGATCCCGGCACGTTTGAGCCGCTCGTACCTGTAATAGGTCAACGTGACCGTAAGGGCTGCCAGGAGGGAGAACACGAGCCAATAGAGCACGCCGTGCCATTGCAGGTCGGGTGCCAGCAGGAGTTCGCCGTCGTTTGCGAGCGCCGGCCAGCTCACGACGACCATGGTGAACGAGGAAACAGCGGCCACGAGCAAGAAAGCAGCGAGGCCAATCATTCCATATTTGCGCTGTCGGAGTATCATTAAAACGTTCATAATCCTTGTTTTGTATGTTCAGTCGCTTAAACCTTTTGCTTTCCTCCCCTGTTCGCCTGCCGCCATATATACAACCCTGTCATGAGCAAAAGTCCCAGTCCCGTAATCCCGTAAACAACTCCCGAATTCACCATTCCAAGAAACGGGTTGGCTGCGGAAAGCGGCCAGAAGGGCTGCAGGTCTTGGTACAAGAAGGAGTCCAGGAAGATGTGGGAATACGCTGCAAGCAAGGAAGAAAAGTAAATGGATTTGCTGGAAAGGTGAGGCTGACCAACCTTGAAAAAGGCCATCACTCCATCGACGCGCTTCCTTGATTTTGTGAGGAGGAATGCAACCGCTAATCCTATGATGGTTACTCCGACGTAGGTGTGCCAGAGGCCGTGCAGGGCGCCGTCCGCGTTTGGCGCAAGGAAAATATAATACGCCGGTTCGAGGTCCATCACGACGCTGGAAACGGCGAGCGCGGGAAGGTACAAGCTGTCGAAGAACAAGAGGCCGAACACTAAAACGCTCCAGTGGAAGGGGGTTAAGGGCATATGATGCTCCCTAGCTTTTTGTTTCGAAAACGTTTATTTACCTCCGTTTTGGCGCTTCGGGTTGCTGGGCGTTTCCCCCTTCGTTTCCCTTGTTCATGCGCAATGATTATATACTTGCATGCTTATTGATTATGCATTGGAGGTGAAAGGGAGATGAACGTGAACTTGGGCGCTCCGTACGAGGCATTGATGCAGCGGCTGATCGAGAGAGGCTACGCTGGAAACCAAACGGAAGTCATCCGGCAAGCGCTCCTGCTTTTAGAGAGGGAAATCGAGGAGGAAGAAGCGCGGTTAGTCCACAAGGCCGTGGAAGTTGAGATGGCTCCAATCCTAGCCGGAAAGGCCAAGACGCACTCCTTCAAGAAAGTGCTCAAAGAAGCTGGTTTGACGTGAAAATCGAGTTTTCTGATGCAGGGAGGGAAGACTTTCTGAAGTTGGAGCGCTCGCTCCAAATCTTCTTCAGAAACCATTTGCAGAAGCTTGCCGTGATGCCTCCGCGGAGGCACTTGAAGTTCGGCGTTCCCCACCATGTGGAAGACGTCACTCGACAGGCAAGACTCGTCTATGACCTACGGGAAGACACGCTCTTCGTCATTCATTGTTTCGCCACGCACAAGGAATACGAAAAATGGTACAAGTCGTACAAATAGAAGCGTGTTCCAATGGTCAAGATAAGCGTTGAAATTTCAAACCCGGAACTGGATGCCATCGAAGACTTAGCCGTCGCATGGAACCTGTGCAAAAAGCATAACGCCTCATGGAAGGCCAGCGAGGATGACCGGTGGCGCTTCACGCAAACCTGCAAAAAATGCATGCGAATAAACAAGAAACTGCGCAGCAAGGTCTTGCACGCGTGGAGCAAGCTCGTTACGGCCTATGAAAAAACCAGAAAACACGGAAGGAGGCGAGACCATAAGAAAAAACAGGATGCAGGGAGAGCCGCTCAAGGATGATGCTAGCCTCTGACTCCGGGGTAATTGTTTTAGCCTCCCTCGCTCCGATATTCCGAATCAAAATGCCTCTTGAGTTCCGGAAGGGTGCTGACCGCGAACCCCAAAGCGTCCTTACATGTCTCTGGCAATATAGACGCTGCGCCATAAACCGCTTTATTCCGCAGAATCCTAAGCCGGTCGAGCGTCGCGAGAAGATGCGGGGCAAGTCCGTAAAACTCCTTGAGGAAGGCAATGTGGGCCTCGTTGGAATACGGCTTGTAGCCCTTGAGCTCCATCAATGCTTGGCAGCCTTCCCTCAAGGATTCGTAAACGTCCTCGAAAACGAACGAAGCGGTTTCCCTGCCGATTTTTTGTTCCCGCACATAGGCAAGGCGGGAGAGCGATTTTTGCATGAGCGCGGCGGCATTC
>SBBD01000006.1 GCA_005239845.1 archaeon
CTTTGCTTCCGAGACCGGCAAGCGCATTCTGGAAGAGGAATCCATTTTTCTGGTGCACCATTTTGATGCGGATGGCCTTTCGGCGGCAGGCGTCTGCATGCGCGCCCTGCAAGAGAAGGGCATTCCGTTCCGCCGCCTCGCCGTAAAGAAAATGGATTGGAACGTGGTGAAAGCGCTTTCCGATGCACCCGAAGAAGGCGTGCTCTTATGCGACCTTTCCACGGGCTTCCTAAAGGAAATTGGGGAAGCCGCCCGGCAAAAGAAACTGGCTGCCATCCTCGACCACCATCCCCCCGAGGACGTGAAGTTGCCTGAAAACGTGCAACTCGTTAACCCGCATGTGTTTGGCTTGGACGGAGCGCACGACGCCTGTTCCGCCTCCACTGCCTACTTCGCTTTTGGCCCCCACGTTTCTCCAGAAGCAGAAAAGGTTTTGGTGCAGGGGGGCATCGTGGGTGCGGTGGGGGACGTGCAGGACCAAAGCGGTTTGGTTGGCGCGAATTCCTGGATGCTTAAGCGCGCCCTTTCCGTCCAGGCCGTGCGCGTGGAGCAGGACTTGCGCATGTTCGGGAGGGTTTCCCGCAGCCTCATGCAGTTCCTCGCCTATTCTTCCGAGCCCTACCTTCCCGGCATTTCGGGCTCCGAAAAGCACGCGGCGCTCTTCCTCTACAAGCACGGCCTTCCACTGCATTGGGAAACCCCGGAAGGGAGGGTGTGGCTGCACTACAATGACCTGCAGGAAGCCCAGCGCAAAAAGTTGAGGGGGGCCCTTCTCTCGTACGGCGCTTCCAAGGGCATCCCGGAAGCCGAGCTCAAGTCCCTGCTGGGTCCTGTCTACCTGTTCCCGCAGGAAGACGCTTCCACGGAATTGTACGACGCCTACGAGTATTCCACGCTCTTGAACGCGTGCGGAAGGCACGGCGCCCCGGAGCTTGGTGTCCGGCTGGTTTCCGGAGACCGTTCCGTTTATCCACCGGCCCGCCTGCTCCTCCACGTGCACCGGACCGCCATCCGAAAAGGAATCTCATTTGCGCGAAGGCACACGGAGGACTTCGGCCGCTTTCATTTCCTGGACGCGCGCGGCCACATCGGGGATTCCGTCATCGGCACGGTGGCAGGCGCCTATTTTGGCTCAGGCACTTTGGCCAACGAAAAACCCATCCTCGCTTTTTCCCTCGATGACGACGGCCGTATCAAGGTGTCGGGAAGGGCCACGCGTTTCTTGGTAGAAAAGGGGTTGCACTTGGGGCAGCTGATGAGGACGGCGGCACAGGAAGCCGGGAGTTTCGGGGGAGGCCACTCCATCGCGGCAGGCGCCTCCTTCGAGAACTCGGATGAGGCGGCAGCCAAATTTTTGTTGACAGCAAAAGACGTCTTGAGGCGACAACTCAAGGCGCGAGGCTCCTAGAGGCCTTTCTGTTTTTTGTATTTTCCCCGGTATTCCGCGGGAGAGGAAAGTTCGTGGAACGTGACCTGGCAGACGCGCACGCCGGGCTTCAAGCGCAGGACGGAAGGCGACAAATTTACGATTTCCAAGACCTGCACGTTTTCCACGCCAGGCTGGATGAGGTTGGACGAGACATGCACCATGAGCCCTAGCCGCGCAAAGCGGCTCCTTCCCGTGATTTGTCCCGACAGGTCCTTGGAAAGCACGAGCTTTTCCTTCGTGACTCCCAACACGAACTGTCCCGGCTGCAACTCCAAGTGCTCTCCGGCTTCCAGCCACACTTTTCTTCCCGGGGCGGTGGCCGCCTCGTTTACCTCCAGCACGTTTCCGTCCTCGAACACCTTGAATTCGTTCCCGAGCTTCAAGTCGATGCTGCACGCGCCCACGCTGCCCTTCTCAAATGGAGTCACGCGGATGCGTTTCTCTTTTATGGCCTTCAAAATGCCTTGCCGGGAAAGCACTCATTTCCCCTCTGCGCAATCTTCTCCGTGGCGACAGGTGCGCCGGCAGTCGTTGACCGTGTCCGGCCCTCCGCCGTACGGGTCGTACTGGTAGCCGCGCGGGCAGCCGCACGCCGTGCCGTTGAGCACCAGCTGTCCTTCCCCATTGCAATAATATTTTTCGGTGGCGTTCGAGCACGCATTCAGCGCCGTTCCGTCCTGGCAGCCGAAAAAGCATTCTTTGGTGAGCGGGTTGCAGACGAGGCCTTCCCCGCACCCGCACTTCGTGCAGTCCCTTACCAGCAGCGTTTCATTCCCTACTTTCAGGCAGGCCTCACGGTTTATGTTGCAAGTGTCCACGCGCGTGCCGTCTTCGCATTTTTCTGAAGGAGGCACGGGCGTCGCTTGTATGGAGCCGTTCGGAAGCCCGAAGGCGTTCGTGGGTGAAACGGCGGCCCACGTGGGCTGCGTCGTGTTCAGTTGCGGAAGTTCGGGCGGCTTGCCCTTCAAGTAAAAGTATCCCGCGCCCACGAGGAGGACGAGGCCTACGGCGTACGCCACGAGCATGAGGGAAAGGCTGGCCTTCATGAACTCCGTTTACGGCGGACTTCCTTTTAAATGCTTTATTTGTGTGACCGGTTGGGGGCGTAACGCGCTTTTCCGTTTTCCTTTTTCGCTTCCCTTCCTTCCTGCCGCTTTTTCCTTGCCTTTTCTCGCCGTTGCAAATGTCCCGCTTGGTTTCGCTTGGAAAGAATACAATCCGACGCCTTTTTTTCTTATTTTTTCCCAGAACCCCGATGCGCCGCATGGGAAAGATTTAATATGGTGTCTTTTCAGAGTTTTTTTCGAGGCAAATGGGCTCGGCTGGTTCTTATGAGAGAAAGCGTCCATGGATGCTTGTCCTGCTATTTCTCTTCATCCCGCTTGCCACTGCTGCCGTTGCGCCGCCCCAACCTGCAAAAATGATTTCGTATAGCCGGGGCGACTTGGGCCTGACCGGCGATCTCTCTTTGGACATCCCTTTGCTCGAAATTCCCGGAGGGGGCGGCATGTCCTTCCCGATTGTCGCACATTACCAGTCAGGCATCAAGGTGGACCAACTCCCGAGCATCATCGGTTCTGGCTGGAATCTGGAATTGGGAAGCGTGCAGCGCATCATCATGAATATAGCGGATTTTCATGATACGGATGATAAGAATACTCCATCGCCGGATTACAAATTCTATTCATATGACCCTCATCCGGATGCGTTCCTTGTCTCCTTCCCAACCGGTTCGGTAAAATTCTTCAACCACGGAACAGTAGATTCGCCCCTTTTCATTCCTGAAACGGAAAACGTGCCTTACAGTTTGAAAAC